>NZ_DBLZZO010000059.1:0-1594 GCF_057858645.1 Eubacterium sp. | reverse complement strand
AGAGAAACCCGACAGGGTTTATTTGGCATACAAAAAAGTAGATAATAATCGTATAGAAAAAGAGAAAAGGAAAGTTGCCAACGATTACTTGACACAAACAAAAGAAAAATATTGTTTGACAAATAAAAACACCTATATTATAATAACAAATGCACTGCGAAGTGCGTAATTAAATACTGATAAATAATCAGGCAAGGAGAAGTACTCAAGTGGCTGAAGAGGCGCCCCTGCTAAGGGTGTAGGTCGTTTGCGCGGCGCGAGGGTTCAAATCCCTCCTTCTCCGTCTAAAGCTCAGACAGTTTTGTCTGAGCTTTTTACATATAATAAAATTTATAAATATAAAAAATGATATTTGTTTAGGAGAAAAAATGAAAAAAATTTTATGCTCTACAGGAGCATTAATAGGAATGCCTAATAATCGTGATTTTTCATTAATAAAAAAATGTGTGCCAAACATAAATAGTGATGGATTTGAATTTATGATGTATAGCACATGGTATGACAAGGTTCCTAATTTATTGAAAGAATTAAAGAAATGTGAAACTGAATTTCCAGTCATGCACTGCGAAAAGCACATAGGCGAAGATTTAGGAAAAAATGCAGACGGTAATTTTTATACAGCCAAAGAAAAATTCAAAGTAAATTGTGAAATTGCAAATGAAATCGGTGCAAAAAGAATGGTAATGCATCTATGGGATGGAGTATATTCAGATACTACAATAGAAAATAACATAAAAGGCTATGGAGAATTAATAAAAATAGCTGAAGAAAATGAAATAGATTTATATATAGAAAATGTAGTTTGCAATCACCATGATCCATTAAGTAATTGGAAGAGACTACTTAATGAATATCCTGATGCAAAATTAATATTTGATACGAAAATGGCAGCTTTCCATAATCAAATGGAAGCCATATATGAAAATCAAAATAAAAAATTATGGGAAAACAACATAAAGCATTTACATATAAATGATTATAATGGCGGTTATATGGAGTGGAGTAAACTTAAAACATTACCTGTAGGTGAGGGCATTGTGAACTTTAACAAATTTTTTGATTTCATAAACAATATTGGATACAAAGGAGACTATACAATAGAATCTACAGCATTCCAAAAAGATGGCTCGATAGATTTTGATATGTTAAACCGAAACATATCAAAAGTAAGAAGTTATATAAAGAATAAAAAAGATATTTGATAAATGTTTTGTAAATATAAAACTAATAATAGAAGATAAATTGATAATGAATAAAAAATTAAGAAGATTAAAACAGTTAAAAATTTAAAAGCACACTAATACAAGCTAAAGAGTTACTAAACAGGCATTGAATAGAGCCTGAACAGAGATAAATTAAAAAAAATGAAAAAAAATGAAAAAAGTTGTTGACAGGTGTATCCAAAGATGGTAGTATATCTCATGCACTCGCAAAGAGTGGGTGCCAAACAACTTAAACCTGTTAGTCGACAGAAAAAACTTTTTTTGAAAAAGATAAAAAAGTTGTTGACAAACATAAATAAGTATGTTAAATTAATATGGCTGTTGAAAAACAGCAAACAAGAACATTGATAATTGAACAGCAACCATCCCTG
>NZ_DBLZZO010000058.1:0-1851 GCF_057858645.1 Eubacterium sp. | reverse complement strand
AGTATGATATTGTTTCTTCGCCAGTTGTTCCTTTCGTTTCCACCAGCACCCTTGTTTCCTGCATTGTTCCTCACGTCCTTTCTGTTGTTTCATCACATCTTTTATGGTCTGGTACGACATACCAAACACATATTTAGAAAAATCGTCTAACTGTCTTTCTTCATAATCGGCATGGTTCAGTCGTTTCATTTCATGCCACACCTTACGCTTGTAAGAGGGCAGGTCAGAAATGTATTCACAGCCGATTTTTTCCTGCATATCCTTAAAAATATCGTTCATTTCATCACTCCAATCCGAAATTTTAGGTAAGGAAAAAGCAGTCAATCCTAAGACTAACTGCTTTGTGTGTATGGATATGAAATTGTGATTTTGCTATTTAGATTTATCCTTGAAAAAGCCAATTAAAATTAACGCAATACCAAGAATTGCTACTGGAATATAAATAACATTAGGTATATGATAAACAAATCTATCAATTCCAGACATAACAATATAAATAATAATTCCCATACTGATTAAAATGCTTTTATCTTTCATAATGGTCTCCTTTACAACTTCTAATTCTTTATTCCAATGCTTTCTTTAAGTCCAGAACAAATTGCTTTTGTTGTTTTTTCAAATAGGTTTTTACAAAAGGTTTCATAAACCACTTTTTAGGTATTACATTTTCTGTAAAGTCTATTTTTGTTTCATTCCCTTTGTCCGTAAAAATACCAATCCAGTGACCTTTCATGTTGCTATTCTCCATATCAAATTCCCAGCGTTTATATGGTTCTACAACGGTAACGGTAAATGTAGTAGCATATCCATTTTTTGCGTATTCAATAAATTGTTTGTCATTTATTATTTCTGTTTTGCTCAAATCACTTCGCCATAAGTTATATTTATCAACAGCTAAAACAATGTTCCAAACTTTTTGAATATCATTATTGATAATTGTATTTATATTTGAAACTGCCACTTTTTCATTCCCCCTTTTTAAATTACCGTTTATTGTTTTTTCATATCCACATTATAACATTCTCATATCAGCACTACAATAAAATTTTATGCACCGATAATCTTATTGAACAGCTCTAACAGACACCATTTCATCACTCCAATCTGAAATTTTGATAAGAAAAAAGCAGTCAATCCTAAAACTAACTGCTGTGTGTGGATATAAAATCTAAATTCTATTGTATAACTTTTCTTAGCCAATTATCTCTAAAGAAAATCTGTTCGTCAGTATGAAACCAATGTTCTCCGTCATTCATAACGGTAAGATTTGCACAATGTCTATCAATAAATTTATCTACCGTTTGACGTGATGTAAGATTATCATGTTCAGCATACAAAATTTCAGTAGGCGTTTTCCAATTTATCGGGTTTGCCCGAACAAAACATAGATATTCCCACGATAATGTTTCTCCAAAATCAGTTGGTATTTCTTTTCTTTCAGAAAGTTCCTTTTCAGACACATTCGCCCAGCTCATCATATCTACTATAAGTTGTTCCATATCAAGTATAGGCGATATGAATAATGCTTTTTCAATCTTGAAATTCTGTAATGTGTGCATTGTAAAATAAGCTCCGATACTATTAGCAAGTACATATATGTAGTCATATTTTTCAGATATTTTATCGTAGACTTCCATAATTTTATTTTTTACAATCCACGGGAAATAGTCATTATAATCTACTCCAAAAACATCAAAATCTAAACAAATATTTTTGAACTGTTCAGCTTCAAGATAACTTCCACCTTTACCATGAACATATATCATTGCTTTCTTCAAAATAACGCCCCCATAAATCAGAATTTTATATATCCACATTATACCATTCTCATATCAGCATCACAATAAAATT
>NZ_DBLZZO010000057.1:0-2107 GCF_057858645.1 Eubacterium sp. | reverse complement strand
GGTATTGCAAAGATAGAATTAAATCAACACTCGGAGGACTTAGTCCTCTAGATTATAGAAGGAGTATAGGCATAGCGGTCTAAAAAAATGTCCGCATGCCCATACTCAAAATGGAAATAAACTTTTCACTTCAGGGACAAAAAAAATTGTATAAAAATTGAAAAAATCGTGTTGACACGTAAATTTAGTTATTGTATAATACATCAGTATTGTGACGTGTTATGCACGTTAGTTTTTTGTGTCTTAGCCAAAGCCCCGGTACGGACATGAAATGAATTAAAGAATTTAGATAAGCAAAATTTCAGGAGGTAAACCAATGAAAACATATATGGCTAGTCCAGCAGATATTGAGAGAAAATGGTATGTAGTTGATGCTACAGGATATACATTAGGACGTTTGTCATCAGAAGTTGCTAAGATTTTAAGAGGAAAGAACAAACCACAGTTCACACCTCATATCGACACAGGTGACTACGTAATTATTACAAACGCAGACAAGATTAAGGTAACAGGAAAGAAATTAGAACAGAAGATTTACTATCATCATTCAGAATACGTTGGTGGTATGAAAGAAGTTACTCTTAAAGAAAAACTTGCTAAGAAACCTGAAAGCGTTATTGAACTTGCAGTTAAGGGAATGCTTCCAAAGGGACCTTTAGGAAGAAGCATGATTAAGAAACTTTTTGTTTATGCTGGAGCAGAGCATCCACATGCAGCTCAGAAACCAGAAGAATTAACATTTTAGTTAACTGAAAGGAGAAAATAACATGGCTACAGAAAAGTATTATGGAACAGGTAGAAGAAAAAGCAGTGTTGCTAGAGTATATGTAATGCCTGGAAATGGAAATATAACAATTAATAAAAGAGATATTGATGAATATTTTGGTCTTGAAACTTTAAAGGTTATCGTTCGTCAGCCACTTGAAACAATCGGTGCAACAGACAAGTTCGATATCAAAGTTAGTGTTCATGGCGGTGGATACACAGGACAGGCTGGTGCTATCAGACATGGTATCGCTAGAGCATTAGTACAGGCTGATGCTGAAAACAGACCTGCATTAAAGAAGGCTGGATTCTTAACAAGAGATTCAAGAATGAAAGAAAGAAAGAAATACGGTCTCAAAGCAGCCAGAAGAGCACCACAGTTTTCAAAGAGATAATTTGTGGAAAAAATCAAATATGCAAGAATACCCCGAAAAGCCTATGCTTTCGGGGTTTTTCTTTATTTTACTTTTGTTGCAGGTTTAAGCGAATACTTTCGAAGAAGTATTTTAGTGGATTTCTCCGCAACATTACTTTTGCCGTCGCTAGGTCTTTTCTTTAGGTAGTCGTAGATATCTTTTTCGTCATCACGATTACCAAACTCGCCACCAATGCCAAAGATAATCTTAGATGCGTTCTTTTTGGCAACAAAAGTTTCGTTTATTTTTGTGTATTTGCCTTTCTTTAAATGAATCCATTTAACATAAGCTATTTTGTTTTTATTGCAAATTTTCACAACAATCCATTTGTTAATCTTAGTTGATTTAATTTTAAATTTAATTCTGCATTTTTGCCCTTTCTTAATATTTACGTTTCTATATATTTGTGCACCCCAAACACCACCCCAACCGATAGATTTCAACTTGGCAGTCCATTTGGATTTGGTAACACCAACAACTTTTCCATTGGTAGTTTCATACCAGGTATGTCCGGGCTTACCGTCGAAACCAATATAATCTTGTCACCCGGCCTTAGCAAAAACACTTGTGTTCATACTAATAACAAGTGCAATAGCTAGAGTAATAACTGCTGTTTTTTTCATAAACTTCATAATCATACACCTCCTAATACTTTATTAAATGAAAATAATCATATATTAATTATAATATATAAAATAAATAAATCTATAGAAACATATAAACGTTGAAAAAATAAACATTATATATTAATATGATATGATTTGTGATAGAATACTCCTATATTTGTGTACGGAAGAGAAAAAATAATAAAAAAATAAATTTTCAACTTTAAATGAAAAAGTAACTGCACGAACATATTGACACCAAATTTTTTAAACCTTAAATGGGGTGAAAATTGAGCTTTAAATGGTGTATAATAATAAAAA
>NZ_DBLZZO010000056.1:0-2160 GCF_057858645.1 Eubacterium sp. | reverse complement strand
ACATATCTTTTGAATTTTGTCCAAAACTCTTTAAGTCATCATCCATTTCAGAAATCTCTATTGCTTTTTGTAAATCTTCCCTGCATTTGTTTAACTGGTCTACTGTTGACTTAAAAATATACCCATATACTTCTCCGTTTAATATGTCATCTAAATTGTTAAACTTATATTTGTTTTTTAGATTGTTAACCCAAAGAATCGGATTAATTTCCCCTTTAGCCTTTTTATAAATTGTATCTACGATGTTAAATATTCTGTCGTTTACCTTCCCACCTGAATATTTTCTTGCCAGCTCTAAAAATTCTTCCGAACCTTCTTCATAGTATTCTTCCAAAATATTGTTGAGAATATCGTTTTTCATTAATTCTACTTCTATTTCTTCAGCAATTCTATAATTAGGATCTAAGTCAATTTTATCAAAATTTTCTTTGACTACTTTTCCACAAAAACTGTCAATTGTAGTTATTGTTGCATTATTTAGCAAAGTTAATTGTTTTACAATATTGTCATTATTATTACTTTCCTGTAATTCTTCAAGTCTCTCTCTCAATCGCTCTTTCATTTCTGAAGCTGCTGCCCTTGTAAATGTAAGAACAAGTAACTGGTCTACATCAATGTTTTCACTCTCATCTGTAATAAGGCTTACAATTCTCTCAACCAATACTGCTGTTTTTCCGGAACCTGCTGCCGCAGAAACAAGAATATTACGATTTCTGGTATTTATAATATCTAACTGCTTATCTGTCCACTTCATTTAATAACTCTCCTATATTTCCAAAAGAAACACTTTCTAATTGTCTGTATTTATCTCCCAATGCCTGATCAAATCTGCATATTCCCTTATAGCTACAATATCTGCACTGTTCCTCTATTGGGTTGATTGAAATCTTACCGCTAAGCAAATCATTCTTTAACTCATCTGCTTTGTTTGATACATGCTTGATTAGTTTCGAATATGTTTGTTCATCTAAAATCTGACTTGTTTTCTTTGGATTGCCTGATTTGTCATAAGATACTTTTACAATCTTTGATTCATTGTTTTTCTCTACATCTTCATCTACAGCATCTATAACTTCCTTACTGTCACATACAATTCCTGTCATTTGGAATTTTGGTAATTGCTGTTTGAAAACTATTTCCTTTAAAATTTCTTCATCAGTTCTTGTATCCTCTTTATTAACATCCCTATGCATATTAATTAAGTCATTTGTTCCACTTATATTCATATATGGATCTCTAATATTAAAATAAAGTCCTGCTGCCGGTAAAATTTCTTTGGATGTTTTCTTCTTTTCGTAATTTATTGCATCATTAATATATACTAATAACTGCATTTGAATTCCATTATAAGCTTTTGTAATGTCAAAAACCATTTCTGATGACTTATAGTCAATAACCTTTACATATAACTTATCATCGGTTTCATAAGTATCAATTCTATCTACAATTCCATGCTCTAATGGTATTTCATATTCTGCCGGTTTGAATTTTCCATGATTAATATGATTTATTAACACCTTAACAGTTTTCTCAGCTATTTCTTTTACCTGATTAGTTATAAAAGCATTTCTTGCTGAACCTTCAAGGGCTTCATTATCATATTTTTCAAAAGTGTATTTCACTGCTTTTTTAATTAACTCACTGCTTTTCTCATCAGTAATTTCCTTCCACTGAAGCTGCTTGCTATTCACCATTTCAAAAAACTTCTGTATAGTTATATGATAAAGATTTCCAATATCATAAGCCTCTATTGAAAATTTTTCTCTTTCCTTTAATTTCAAACCATAAGAAAGGAACTGTGAATAAGCACATTTAGCATAATTTTCCAGTCTTGTTATACCAATATTACCAGGAATACCATATAATTTTTTTGCATATTCTTTCATTAAGTCATTCCTGTTATTATTATAAAATCCACCTTCTAATATTAAATTCATTATTTTTGCAGTTGACTTATCCGACAATAAAATCTTACTTAAATAATTAAATCTCGGATTATCTTCGCCATTTCTATATGCATTAATGTTTTCAGCAACATACTGTAAGGCAACTTTTTTGTTAGTAATGTGGCTTACCGGAATTTCTATTTCCTCAAAATGCTTTTCTTTCATATTAGGAAACATTTTTTCCAGTATTCCAATTATATATGATTTTCTTAAA
>NZ_DBLZZO010000055.1:0-2164 GCF_057858645.1 Eubacterium sp. | reverse complement strand
GGTATTGCAAAGATAGAATTAAATCAACACTCGGAGGACTTAGTCCTCTAGATTATAGAAGGAGTATAGGCATAGCGGTCTAAAAAAATGTCCGCATGCCCCACCGACCTGTGGAATTTAATCTTTCACACGGAATTTACTTTTACAAGTCAGCTATTGTATGATTTTTTTACATAAATTAATTATGTTAAGTTGTTGAAACATTTTTATACAAGTGGCACATATAAAGCAGCCTTCACTCAGATTTACCTATTACAAAAAAGAAGAACTCACTCCACATGAATTCTTCTTTTTTCATTTTTATTAAATTAATATTTCTATTGTAACTTCTACAATATTTAATTTTTTACATTATCTTAAATACTACTACTTTTGAGTTTTCAGTATACTAATCTTTACATGGTGCTATGTCAAGATTTAGCACCATTTTTATTCAAATTAATTTCTCCTTCCTAATTGTGTCACCACTGGTGACACAATTAGTATTACTTATAACCACTCATTTACCAATTTCTATGTATTTATATTTTCTGAAGCTCTCCTATTTTTATAGTTTAAGTAATCTGTTGCATATCCTTTTTTTCAATAATCTGCGTGTGTTACTACATTCTCCATAAAAGCATATGCTCGAGCATTTCTTGTAAGATTAGAAATAACCACGCATACACATGATATAACTATCTCTTCATTAAACCCACAAACAATCAAATGATAATTTTATCATTAATAACCTTTCCTTGTACTCCTTAAATTCTCATATTCCCCTGTCATCTCTTTTCGTGAAAGTACAGATATAAATGCAGTATTTCAATTAAATCTTCACTTTTAGTTTATCTTACATTTCCACAATTTAAAATACTATTTATCATTCCCTGTTTTTCTCTTGTATAAATTTTTCAATCAGTTGTATATTTGCTTTTCGTTTTTTTCCTTCACCTTCTGATACTTCAAAACCATATTTTAATTAGCATTTAGATAAGCTCTTAAATAAATATGGTGTGTTCGGGTATCCTTTTCCATATTACCCATTACATAAAGAAGTGGGTGTTCAACATCTGAACCGCGATAAAAAATATCTTTCATCTGTAACTGTTCATTATGTGACATTATTCTCTCAATATCAGTTAACTCAACAGAAATATCAATAATCAGTTGCGCTTTAATTTCAGGTATTGCTGTACTTCCAATATACTGTATATCAATAGCATCATCTGATATGGATTTTAGTGCTTTTATTTTTTGAATAGCATTATCATCCCATTATTTTCATACGATTCCAGTTGTATGGTTCCTCTTTTTTATCCTAATATCATAATAACATTTTTCTCTTTTCGTTATACAATAAACTTGTTTATATCTTTGTGTTATCCGGTTGATGTCTTCTAATATATGAAATGCAATTATCAAGGTGTTTTTTATCAACGATAGGTTCAAATGACTTACCACCCCATAAACCTTTTGGTATTTGTTCTACAAGAACAGGAAATTCTTTTCTCAATAATCTTGACGAAGCCCCAAATAGAAGTTGTCCTACTTTAGAAGGATCTAATTGCGTTTTTACTAAAACATGAATATGATTATATGCAACTGTACTTTCAACTATCTCTATTTCTTTTTTTTTATTAAAAATGTCTGCTATAATGCAACTTAATCTATGACGAATCTCATTGTCATAAAAAAGAGGTTTTCTATATTTTGTAGCACCTACAAATTGGTAATAATTCTCATATGCATCATCCTCGGATAATTGTTTCATTGTTATCTCCCTTCCAATCAATTATTCTCTCCATAAATATATCCAACCTAGAGCCATTTAATAAAGTAAATGCCGAAAATCCGCATAAATACAGGCTTTCGGCATTTTAATCCATTATTCAAACTCATACTCATAAAAATTTACTCCTTTATAAAGCAGGATATTTATTGTATTTAACAGTTCATTTCTGTACTGTTTTAGTATTTTTGCATATAGTCTAAGACGAAAATATTGTCATTTTATTGTCACGAGTCAATACCGTTGTAGTCGTTCTTGCATGTATGACAAACTTGAATTTCTATTTGTGTTGCCATGTCATTACATAATCTTTTTCTCCGGTAGCCTCATCTAAGCCACTATGCTGAATCTCAAATCCTTCTCTCTTATAAAAAGATATTGCCCGTGCGT
>NZ_DBLZZO010000054.1:0-2657 GCF_057858645.1 Eubacterium sp. | reverse complement strand
TAATGATAGGGTATTTCTTTATATGCCCATTAACATTGCTATATATGAAAA
Source organism: Eubacterium sp. (assembly GCF_057858645.1). Lineage (NCBI taxonomy): Bacteria > Bacillati > Bacillota > Clostridia > Eubacteriales > Eubacteriaceae > Eubacterium > Eubacterium sp. The sequence continues at coordinate 2,606 of NZ_DBLZZO010000054.1, read as the reverse complement.
TGTTGAAGGTCTTTCTACTATACGGATAAAAGAATGTAGGAAAGAATGGCTGATAATTCGATCTGATAATAAAGATATCAGATGGTATTATGATTATTTGAAATATTTCATAAAATATAAAGTGTTGAATATCAAGAGATATAAGTAAATGCGGATATTAGAATTAACAGGAGAACCTATAGGTACTGGTGGGCAAGAGATGTTTATTATCAATCTGCTTCGACATATTGATTTGACTGATTTGCAGATAGATTGGCTTACTCCTTATTATTGTGAGAATGATACCTATCGAAAAGAAGTTGAAGACAAAGGGGGCAGGGTGATTTGCTTTAATTTACACTTTAATCCAGGAGGTAGTAGAAACAATATAGTGAATCCACTCAATAACTTTCTGAAGAAGAATTATTATGATGTAGTGCATATACATTCTGGAAGTACTTCTGTATTAGCATTATGTGCGTTTGTAGCTAAATGGAATAAAGTGAAGAAAATTATTGTGCATTCACATAGTACAGGACTATCTAAATCATTGAAACATTATGTCTTAAGAATGATAACAAATCCAATTTTAAGTATGTGCCCTACACATTACTTAGCTTGTTCTGTGGATGCTGGTGTTTGGAAATTTCCTGCATCTGTTGTGAGAGGAAAATTACAGATAATAAATAATGGGATTGATTTAAATCTTTTCGCACCTGATGAAACAAAAAGATTGGAGTATAGAAAGATGCTAGATATTTCTGATAAAACAATGGTTATAGGAAATGTAGGACGTTTTTCTTATGTGAAAAATCAGGAGTTTCTAATAGAAATAGTGAGTCAATTAAAGCAACGAAGAAAAAATATAAAATTGATGCTTGTTGGTGTTGGTGAAACTATGAATGAAATAAAATCTCTCGTAGTCAGTAAAAAATTAACAGAAGATGTCCTTTTTATTGGTGGAGTAAACAATGTATATGATTATATGCAAGCTATGGATATATTTGCTTTCCCTTCAAGATGGGAAGGTCTGGGTATGGTGGGTGTGGAGGCACAAGCTATTGGAATGCCAGTTGTAGCCTCAACGGCAGTACCGATATCAATGAAATTAGTAGATGATGTAGTATTCTTATCTTTGGATGATATTAATGCTTGGTTGGGTGGCTTAAATAGAGATGTTTTAAAATCTCACGTTAATAATACAGATATTATGAGGCGGCATGGCTATGATATTAATTTGACAGCAAAAGATATTAGAGTTTTATATACCCAAGATCGAAATAAAAACTGAGAACAATGATTCATATCCAATCAGTAATAATCTATTTAGCTGTGTTTTCAGTATCAATATTTCTTTTATATTTTTCTCAGTGCATATTATATAAATATCGAAAGGTAAAGGGGATAAACAATTACAATAGGAGAATATTAGGTTATTTTTGTTTAGGCTTATCGATCACAATTCCGTGTTTGTTGGCAGCTCTTCGTAGTATGAATGTAGGTGATGATGTAGATGCTTATATTGAACCTAACTTTATATTTTCATCTGGATTAACTGATAATGGTTTTATATACTTTTTTGAAAATATGCCAAAAGAAACGGAATTTGGTTTTTCATTCCTGTTATATATTGGAAATTTGTTTAAAAGCGTTGGAGTTTTCGTATTTTTGATACAATTGCTTATAATTCTTCCTGTTTATATTGTTCTCAATAAATATCGTTATTGTCTATCTGTTACATTAGGAATGGCTACATTTTATTTCCTTTGCTATAATTTTTCTTTTAGTGGAATGAGAGGAAGTATTGCGATATCGTTATTGTTGCTTGATTTCTATTATTTACAGCATCATGATTATAAAAGAGCTATACCATTATTTTTGTTTGCAGTTTTGTTTCATAATTCTGCAATTTTAATGATGGCGTTTTATTGTTTTATATTGATGATATTGGATTCAAAGTATCCCAGATTATGGGGAGGAATATTTGCGATCTGTGTTTTTTTATTGTTTTTGATAGCAGATAAACTTCTTTGGACAGATCCGTTAAAACTACAAAAACAGGTAGACATATTAGAAAATAATGATGATTGCAGTTTAGTCATTTCTAATGGAATAATACATAATGAACGAACATCGGTAAATCGGGTGATTAATCCATTGGAGAAAATATAAACTGGATTTGTGGATGATTCAATATTGTTAAAAGAAAGTGGTGGATTAATTCCGACTTGCTCTATGATGTACAGAGCAAGTGATATTAATATGCCAGATTTTTTTATCAAGCTCCTGTTGGGGACAGACCACTAAGGATGTGGCTTATATTGAAAGGAAAAACATTTTATTTTAATGAAGCTATGGTTACATATCGAGCTCAATCGATAGGATCGTTTACTCAAAGAGTACATCATTCTCTTGAATATGCTCAAAGCATACTTAATGGTATGAATCGTTTTTTTGATACTTATAATGAGTTTACTGATTACAAGTATTTTTCTGAGATTCAGTATATGAAAAATCGGGAGTTGTATATATATTATATGCGGATTGGTAATTACTATGCTTGTTTGGAAACTCCATTTTATAAATCAATGAAGTTAGCGAAACGTATTAGAGCTTTTCTTATTATT
>NZ_DBLZZO010000053.1:0-2736 GCF_057858645.1 Eubacterium sp. | reverse complement strand
AAGCGAACGCTTAAAATAAAACAGAAGCAATCCCAGAATGATGCTTGCATCAGGAAGAGGTTGCTTCTGTTTTATTTTGGCGACGTTCATTTGAAAAATGCGGCTCTTTGTCAAGCATGGGGGTAACCCAAGTTTATAACCAGGTTGTGAATAACATTCATAACCTGGTATTTTTAAATCGAAGTCATTAGAATCCTGTTTCTAAAATTCTCAAAATTTCTAAATCCATAAGCATTTCGCTTAATCACCTTAATCTTATTATTTGTACCTTCAGTAAATCCATTAGAATATGGACAATCAAATGCATTGAGTATGCGTCGGCTCCGCTTGAAATATTTTCTTTTAAATGAAAGCATTTCCTTTTGAATGCGTTTTCTGACATTTTCCAAAGCCCACGTAACGTATCTGACTACGTGAAATCAATCAATAACAATGGTGGCATTAGGAAAAAATGTTTTACACAACAATCACAATGACATCTGCGTTTGGAATAAAAAAGTAATACATTTTTTCCGAGTATTGGAGTATCTTTTATAATTGATTTACGATAGTCGTGAACCTTGTTTGTTATGGCACCACAATTTGGACAAACATGATCACGTCTTTCTAATTTGAAGGAAATACATATATTTTCAGGTGTAGATTCCACATTTGTTATAATTAAGTCTTTTATTTCTAAGATATTTGATATAAAATCATTGTTAGGCATAGGCGACCTCCTTTGTGTTATTTTGTGGTGATTTAATTATAATGGATTTGGGTGTCTATGCCTATTTTTTTATGTAAAAATATAAAGGCTCTAAACTTTCCCCCCAAGTAAAGTTTAGAACCTATATAGATATCAGTTTGCAGGGGATTAGTAAAATATTTTTAAATTGTTCATAGACATTGGTGTCTAGTGAAAGATATTTGGTATTTCTCGCTTTACATCGTGTTCTTACATTCCTAAATAGAGTAACCTGTAAGTGTGAGGGAGGAGTAAACTGGATTCGAAGAAAATAGGATTATTTTTAGAACAACTTCGGAAGGCAAAGGGAATGTGTACATAAGCAGTTTTTTGAATATTAATATTGACAGATGCCATGTGAAGTTGGACTTGACAATATAGGAAGGAAAGATTACTATGAAATTATAATCAGTAACAGAGAGCGGAAAAAAGATAATGGAGTATTAGTCAAAATACTATAAAATTTTATTGGTCAATTAAGCATACTAATACAATAAATATATGTATATTCACGGAATACAAAAAGCATAAATAATATGTACGAACATGTGCTATAATAATTATTCAAAAAGTATGCGAAATTTATTGATAAAAACAAAATATAAAATCAAATTATTTTTGTTGAGATTCATATATGGAGAAATAAAAATGGCGGATTTGTAAATAGTTGGAGTTGTCAATTATAAATGACAAGATGACAGAACTAGGATGTCAAATATGAGAAAAAGGGGGTTTTTACCATAGAGAATTCACAAAAATATTATATATTACTATTAAATTTATGGTGTATAAGTAGGTAAATATGAGTAAATTTGCAAAGCATTTAATAGTTGGTATGTTAACGATGCTGTTTCTTAGTTTTACGGTCACGATTTATGCAGAAGAGCACGATTTGGTAATGTATGATTATGTTAATAAGACAGAATATCAATATTCTTCGCAAATAGATTTCGACGTAACAGAGAAAACAAAAGTGGCAGAAAAAAATAGTGAAAAAGTTGCATTAGAATATAGGAGGAATGTTGAATGAATAAAAAAAGAATAGTATACTTACTGTTAATTGTAATGTTTTGTCAATTAGTTAGTATACAAGAAAGTAGTGCTGCAACAAAAGATAAAGAAATAGGATTTTCAACTAAAAAAATAACTGTTACAGAGGGAAAGAAAATCAATATAAGATTAAAAAAAACAACAAAAAAAGTTAAATGGAAAGTAACAAATAAAAAAGTAGTTAAATTAATAAGAAAAAAAGGAAAAAGAAACAATATAATTACGATAAAAGGTAAAAAAAAGGGGACATGTAGGATAACGGCTAAGTGTGGGAAAAAGAAATATAGTATTAAAGTTATAGTAAAACCAAAGGAAGCAAACATTAGTAATAGCAACAAAAAGATTGAAGCAAAAGTGGTAAAAAATGTTATTTCGAAAACAGATGATTTAGAGATAATAGTTAAAAATATAGGAAAAGAAACATACTATATTAGTCACGAACCGGGCAGATTAGAAAGAAAGGAAGGTAGTAATTATGTTGAATTAAAATTGAAAAATAATGTAAATTGGATAGAAACTGCCTTGATTTTATGCAGTGGTCAGGAGAAGAAAATAAATATTCCGATTAATGCATATTACGAGAGTGTAACTTCAGGCAACTATAGATACACTAAAAAAATTGGTAAAGAAAATGTAAGTGTTGAATTCAAAATAGATTAATTGGTAACTGTGTGTGAAATATACGAGAAGAAGACTTGGCAGAATATTCAAATTTGTTCCCTAAATATTTATAGGAAACAGAGAGGCTCTTTGTCAAGCATGGGGGTAACCCAAGTTTATAACCAGGTTGTGAATAACATTCATAACCTGGTATTTTTTATGCTATTCAGGCAAACGGCCTTCGTACATAATGCTCAATTCTCCATACACCTGAGCCCAGTTTCTTAAGGTCGTTGTCCATTTTTTCGTTGCTTCAAAGGTTGAAAGGTACAGTGCTTTCAGCAATGCCTTATCACTTG
>NZ_DBLZZO010000052.1:0-2749 GCF_057858645.1 Eubacterium sp. | reverse complement strand
GTACAGTCCCCGTGGCTCGCTATCTCACAAACGTATCTGTCTGCTTTATTCAGTTGTCAAAGAGCTGTGGCGAAAGCGTGTTGCTTTCATGTAAAAGCAGGTGCAGAGCAGGAAAGAGGGGATTGAACAAATCATGCTCTGCAATTACTGCTTGTTATTCTTCGGTTTCTAAAGGAATATCAAAGTCCAAAATCATTTTGATAAGTGCTTCTCTGATACGTCCTTTTAATTCCATGTCTACGACTATGCAGACATTACCATATCTGTCGTAGAACGGACGCAAACAACATTTTGATATGTACGGGTCATACAATGCTAGTATCTTTTCAATCGAATTTACGTTGCCGTCCACAGCCGACGAGATAAGGTAAAATGACGGGCGTGTGTTATTCATCATTCATGTTCTCCTTTAATTTTTTCTTGATTTCTTCAAGTGAGTTCTTCCTACTTCGGAACGACGTTGAACGGTTAATCTTTAATCTGTCGCCGATTTCTGTATCGCTCATGCCTAAGAAGAAATACATCAACAAGATTTCTCTGTCTTTTTCAGACAGATACTTAATCGCTTCTGCTAAATCATCATCAAGGACACGAACCTCAATACCACATACATCAAAGGCGGTATAATCGCTTTCGTATTCGTCCCAGACTGCCAGCTTTTCCACGACGATTTCTGGAAGTTCACAATAGGAAATTTCCTTATTTCTTCGTCGCTTTAATTCTTTGCGATAATTACGGACAATGCCTTTCACTACACGTTTGAGCTTGCAGTCAAATTGACATTGTATTGTCTTTTGGAAGTCCGACGGTTTCATATCATCACACCCCCTTTCCGTTATGACGTGAAAAGTGTTTATCCCTCTTTCCGCACCATATCTGTACAGCAAGGTGTGATTTGTTGCATGAATTTGAAAAAAAGTGAAAAAAATTTTTCGGGTACAAAAAAAGCCCGCACAAAACATATAGTCTGTACGAGCTATTAAAGCTGTGAGATATTCAGTTGTTGATAAAATGCTGTTAGGTAGTGTATGACCGTATAAGATTATGCTTAAAACTTTCCATGACCCAAGCCCCCTTACAGCACTTGATTTTTATTACACCTTTGTTTTTTTCGTAATCTTGTAAATATATTCTTCTGGTGTAGGGCGTTTATTTCTAAAATACTTTTTGAAATTTGCCTGCACTTCTGGGTCGGTGCTATTCATAGCTTCATCAATCGTTGCTTCAATATCCGCCCGAACATCAGACAATGATACACCGCCAGCTTTTGCACCAGCTTTTAATGTCTTTTTAATATCACGTTTTCTAAGCCCTAACATAGTTATTCCTCGTCATTATCAAATTGTTTTTCAAGTCGTTTTTGTCCTATTTTTTCAATAGAATATACAGCCCCCAAAATTAAAGTAACAAAAATGAGAGAAGAAATAAAAGTAATACCTATTACAGCAAGAAAATGTACGTCCAATATTCCAGTATATTTTTCCCCATACATAGTATAATTTCTAATTCCGTTAAAAATGGTAATCAGAACTGCTAATAGTAAAGTAGAAATTACCTTAAATTTTTTCCCAAAATATAAGTTATCCATAGAACTGTATCCAACCATTGCACCTCTGATTGAAAGATACACTATCGAAACAATCATAACAATCATTTCTGTTAAATATTCTCGTACTCCCATATCTAGCATATATGCTTTTATAAAAATAGATAGTGCTAAAATAGCAATAACCAAAATAAATGCTTCACTCTGAATTTTGTTATTTAATTGAATGATACGTTCATCTTTAATTTTATTTGTTTTCATGCTTTTATTCCTCCCAAAATAAATCGTCTAAAGTCTTATTAAGTGCTTTACAGATTGCTAAACAAAGTTTAAGTGTCGGGTTATAATTTCCAGCTTCAATCAATCCGATTGTTTGACGTGTTACACCTACTGTTTTTGCTAAATCTTCTTGACTCATATCACACTCAAGTCTAGCAATTTTTATTCTTTTATTCTTCACAATTTCACTTAATGCTCCTTTCTTTCTGTTTATACATGAATTATATATTATAAATTCCATAATGTCAAGTATATATTACATTATGGAATTTATAGATTTCATTTTATCTAACAAAATTAAAACAATAAGTAGTATGTGGGAGTATAACAACCTTTATGGACTTTTTATCCTACAATCTTCCAGTTGCTATCCTTATGTAATACAAGCTCATACTGCGATACTTGCGTCGCCTTTGTCTGATTATCAAGGAATTTCACGGCAACTTTGACTTTCACATTGTCCCCGTCCTTTGTGAAGATAGGGTTTACCAATTCAGAATAAAGATAGTCCCTGCCGATAGGTTCAAGTACATTACCAGATACATAATAGGCAAGTTCTTTTTCTGTGGCTGTTGGATAGAGCTTAAAGAATGTTTCCAGAAAAGCGGTAGCGTCATTGACAGTATCAGCGTCTACGCTTGCGTCTGCTTCTGGTGTCTTTGGCTCATAGTTTGATTTTTCAACTGCTGGTGCAAGGGTAGGGTTCTGAACGATTACCATATCCCCGTCAGCGTCCACATGGACTTTTACGGTATAGGTTGCTTTCACATTGCTTGTCTGTTCTCCCTCTTTTATCTGCTGATCTACTTCGTAGGTAGCAGATAAAGTGTCCGTTCCCAACTGTTCGATACTCCACACAATCACATCTGTAACTGTGGAGCTGGTCGGTATATCCGTTCTGATTGTATCACCATTCAAGTCCTG
>NZ_DBLZZO010000051.1:0-3641 GCF_057858645.1 Eubacterium sp. | reverse complement strand
TAAAATACCATAAAGAACAGCACTTACTTCAAAGGAGTCACCTAGATCCAAAAATTCTATTGTACCATTATATTTTTCCACTACCCTTGTAACACTATGTATGCCAATTCCACTTTGCTTATAATGACGTTTGCTGCTCAATGCAATGTTTGCCTTTTTTATTTCTTTACTATTGCAGATTTTTAAAATCAAAGTATGTTCTTTATAAATGATATTCACAGCAATCCATCTTTTTGAAGCTTCTATTTTTTCACATGCCTCTATTGCATTATCCAGGAGGTTTCCTAATAATATCCCGGCAGCGCTATAGTCCAGATTCATTTGCTTGGGTACTAATACCGAGGCTTCTGTTGCGATATGCCTTTTCTGGGCATTACGAAGTTTATTATTCAAAATAGTGTTGACAATTATATTTGCAGTGTATATGGTTTTTTCTCCTTCGTCTAATTCACCAATGATCTTTTGAAATTCTTTTTTAAAATCTACATTTGCTTTCTCTATTGCATAAAGGGCAATCAGACGATTTTTTAAATCATGTTTTATTTCTTGTACCTTTTTATTTCCTGCTTCGATTTCACGATAATACTGTTCCTTCATCTTCACTTCTTGCAGAAGGAGTTCATTTTTATAATTATCAGCTATTACAATACTTAACTTGTGAAAAATAGCAAATGTCAGTATGTTTGTTAATAATACTAATAAAATAATTGCCAAGCATAGTACATTTCCGGTTAAATTATCATAGGTTCCAGTTAAATATATTGCCATACAACTAATAAATACGCTGGAAAGAGGTATTAAAAAAAGTAATAGGCTCATCTGTTTTGATAAATTTGGTAACTGAATTGCCCAACTATGGCATATAGCCCGAACCAGAAGATATCGAATAAATTCACAAATCAGCACGGAAATATAAAAAGATATTTCCATGCTGATTTGTGTTTCAAGTCGGAGTGTCAATAAAAATCCTATAGGCTCTGACACAAATCCCAAACCAATGTATAAAATCGGTAGAATTATATAATATAAACGAGAATACGAAAAAGATAAACTGTACAGGTATATCATACAGATACTACATAATAAATTGATAGTTGGATTTTTATACATGTTTACTATACTTGTAGTAATTGTACAAAAAAGAAATAGAAAAATCAGTTTATAGCGATCAACTTTTCGTTCTTGACTGAAACATTGCAAATATTTTTCTAATATCCCAAAATCTAAGCAATTCGTTAAGCATATAAAAAAGAAAGATTTCATAACTGCTCCTTTAGGAATTGTAAATGACGTAGTTTAATTTCCTGTCGATAGGCCCGTCCAACATGGAGAGTATTTCCATTTTTTAACAGAAGTTCATCACGTACCACCTGTACTATTTCGGAAAGATTCACAATACATGCCACTCGAATAGATGCAAACATACGCTTATCTAATTGTGACCATATCTCATCTAAATTTTTGTTACATTGATATATATCCCCTGTATTGGTGTGTATAAGGGCTTTTCTTCCAAGTTTTTCTATATATACAATGGATTGGCAAGGGATACTGTAGCTATTTTTACGATAGCTAAAGACAAAATTTACTTTAGCCATACATAAGAAATCACATGCTTTATGAAGCACTTTGCTGAAATTCTCAAAAGAAACCGGTTTTAAAATGAAATCAAAAGTCACAACTTCAAAAACATCATAAACATATTTAGAAAAACTTGTAAGAAAAACGATAAGGGAATGGGGAGAGTCTTGCCGTAATTTTTTAGCAAGTTCCAATCCTGACATCTCTCCCATTTCAATATCCAGGATATAAACATCAAAATCCAACTCCTGTTTTTTCTTATAAGAGTATAATTCCTCTGCGCTAAAAAATACTTCATAGTCAAATGAAATGTCTGATATCTTATCCAAATATTCTTCTAATTCTTCAATGATGGCAGGCTCATTGTCGCAAATAGCTAAATTTAGCATATAGTTCATACCTTTCTTCAAAATTAATCATCTTCACATATCAAAAAATAATCTGCTTGGAAAAATTCACTTACTGTTATGCCAAAGCCACTGCATATTTTACTAATAGTAGAAAGTGTAGGATTAGTTCCATGAAAAATATTTTTTAAGGTGGACTGTGGAATAGCAGCACGACATGCTAATGTATAATAAGTAATGCCTTGTTCTTTACACAAATCGGCAATTCTATTACAGACAGCTTGATTAGAAGTCATCGAACACCTCCTATATATAGTCCTAATTATAGATATAGTGTAACCGCTAATTTGAAAATATAGGTCTATATATAGCCTGCATCGAACAAAATGTGACAATTAATTTACAAGTTATAGCAGATATAAAAAATTAAGGAGTTTTTTATGTATTATAAGAAAAAAGCAATGTAGATTTTGGTACATAATGGCTGAAATACAAAATTAAAAAGGAGAAGAGATATGTTAAAGAAATTAATTACTTCAGAATCTGTCACCGAAGGACATCCAGATAAAATATGTGATCAAATTTCAGACGCTATTTTGGATGCTATTATGGAAAAAGACCCTTATGGTCGTGTTGCGTGTGAAACATGTATAACTACGGGCTTAGTGCTTGTCATGGGTGAAATTACAACAAATGCTAACATTGATGTTCCTAGTATTGTCAGAAATACGGTTCGCAAAATTGGGTATAATGATTCAAAATATGGCTTTGATGCAGATACCTGTGGAATTATTGTATGTTTAGATAAACAGTCAGAAGATATTGCTTTGGGAGTAAATGAAGCATTGGAAGCTAAAGTAAAAAAAGATAAAGCTGAAATTGGAGCTGGGGATCAGGGAATGATGTTTGGATATGCGACAAATGAAACCAAAGAGTATATGCCCCTTCCGATTGTGTTAGCACATAAATTATCAAAACAGTTATCAAATGTTAGAAAAAGTGGAAGATTGAAGTATTTGAGGCCAGATGGAAAAACGCAAGTGACTATTGAATATGATGGGAATATACCAAAAAGAATAGACACTATTGTATGTTCAGTGCAACATGATGAAAATATTAGCCAAGATAAAATTTATAAAGATATTCTTAAATATGTGATTGAAGATATAATACCAGAGGGATTGATGGATGATAATACAAATGTGTATGTTAATCCAACAGGACGTTTTGTGATTGGTGGTCCACATGGAGACAGTGGAGTTACAGGAAGAAAAATTATTGTAGATACGTATGGTGGATGTGCACATCATGGTGGTGGTGCCTTTTCAGGAAAAGACTGTACAAAAGTGGACAGATCAGCAGCATATATGGCACGATATCTTGCTAAAAATATTGTTGCAGTGGGATTAGCAGAAAAATGTGAGGTACAATTATCCTACGCCATAGGAATCGCAAATCCAGTTTCTGTTAATGTTAATACATTTGGAACAGGTAAAAAAGATGATGAACTGCTTGCAGAATTTATTTATAATAATTTTGATCTTACACCATCAGGAATAATTGATATATTTAAACTCCGCCGGCCAATTTATGAACAGGTAGCATCTTATGGACATTTTGGGAGAACTGAATTAAATCTTCCATGGGAGCAATTAGATACAAAAAAATTTTTAGGCATTTTAGAAGTGTAAACTTGTTATGAGAGAAGATATA
>NZ_DBLZZO010000050.1:0-3883 GCF_057858645.1 Eubacterium sp. | reverse complement strand
TGGCAGACGCGCAGGACTTAAAATCCTGTTGTGGCAACACAGTACCGGTTCGATTCCGGTCACCGGCATAAGAGATATCACCCATGTGATATCTCTTTTTTTGTACTCAAAAATAGAACAAAAAAGAGGAGGAATAATGAAGAAAATTTCTAATTATATATTTGAACATAAAGGAAAATATCTTTTAGCAATTACTTCAATGATTATAGCTGTAACGCTTGATTTAATGTCTCCACAGTTTACAAAACATATCATAGACGATGTAATTGTAGGAAAAAATATTGCAGAGTTAAAATATTTGCTTTTAGGTATTTTTCTAATCGGCGTGGGAAGATGTATATTTCAATACATTAAAGAATACACCTTTGATTGTCTTGGCTCGGATATTGGAAGTTCCATGCGTAAGGACCTTTTTGTACGTATTCAGAATTTAAGTGAAGATTTTTTTGACAAAACTGATACAGGGGAATTAATGTCTAGAGTTAAGGATGACATTGATAAAATCTGGGATGGGCTTAGTTATGTTAGTATGTTGTTAATCGAGGTGGTAATACATACGGCAATTGTTCTATTTTGTATGTATAGAATCAATGTGAAGTTGGCAATAATCCCAACACTTGCCATGATTTTTTGCGGATGTATTGCAGTAATTATGGAAAGAAAGTTAGGGGCAGTTTATGAAGAAATTAGTGAAGAAAATGCAGAATTAAATACAGTTGCAGAAGAAAATCTTGCAGGAGTAAGAACGGTAAAAGCTTTTGCGAGAGAAAAATATGAAATCAAAAAATTTTTATCTCATAATAATAAATACTATGAACTTAACATGAAACAATCAAAAGTTTTCGTGAAATATTATCCATTTTTTTCAGTTGTTACAAAAATACTTCCGCTATTAACATTGTTAGTAGGTGGAAAAATAGTTATTGACGGAAATTTGTCAATTGGCTCGTTAAGTGCAATGGTAGAGTATTCAAATAATATAGTTTGGCCAATGGAAATGTTAGGCTGGCTTACTAACAGTTTTTCGTCAGCTATTGCGTCAAATAAAAAAATCAAAAAAATTTATAAAGAAAAATCATCAATTAAAGAAATAAATAATCCCGTTGTGCTTGAAAAAGTAAAGGGAAGAGTTACTTTTGAAAATGTCTCCTTTAAGAAAAATGAAAGTAGTAATATTTTGGAAAATGTCAGCTTTGATTTAAATCCTGGTAAAACATTAGGTATTATGGGCGAAACAGGATCCGGTAAAAGTACAATTATTAATTTGCTTTTAAGATTCTATGATGTTACCCAGGGAAGTATAAAATTAGATGGAGTTGATATACGCAACCTTACCATTAAACAACTTAGGGGGAGTATTGCTCCGGTAATGCAGGATGTTTTTCTATTTTCAGATACAATTAATGAGAATATAAAATTGGGAAAGAAGAATGAATTAGATGCTGAAGAAATAAAGTTAGCGGCAAATAATGCACAGGTTAGTGAATTTGCAGAGAGATTAGAACAACAATATGAAACAGTAATTGGGGAAAGAGGCGTAGGTTTGTCTGGTGGACAAAAACAAAGAATTAGTATAGCCAGAGCTTTTGCCAAAGATAAACCAATACTTATTTTAGACGATTCTACATCGGCGTTGGATACAGAAACAGAGCAGAAAATACAGAAAGTATTAGAAAAGTATAATGATATTACTAAAATAATAATTACCCATAGAATTAGTGCTGTAAAAAATGCAGATGAAATAATAGTCTTAGAGAACGGTAAAATAAGCGAAAGAGGAAAACATGATTCTTTAATAAAAAAGAAAGGCTTATATTACGAAACTTATTTATCTCAATATGGAACAATAAATTAATAGAAAGGAAAAGAAAAATGGCATTTAATTCATATAAAGAAGATGAACAAAGTGTTGAAAAAAATAAATTACAAACATTAAAAAGATTATTTTCATATTTGTTGAATTATAAATTGATAATTATACTGGTGTTATTACTAATGGGATATTGCGTTGCTATATCATTGATTAATCCGTTGATTATTGAAGAAGCCATAGATAACTATATTTCTGTTGGTAACTATAAAGGGTTATATAAAATCTTGATTATAACACTTTTACTGAATTTGCTTGCAACTTTGGCAATAAAAATAAGAATGTATGTAATGGCAAAAATGTGTAACAGTATTCTTCTAACAATAAGACAGGAGCTATATACTCATATTCAGAAGTTAGGATTCAAATTTTTCGATAGCAGACCTACAGGAAAAATATTATCTAGAATTATAGGAGATATTAACTCATTAAAGGATGTTTTATCTAATTGCGTCACAACATTAATACCGGATTTCATAACTGTTGTGGCAGTAGTTGTAATTATGTTTGCAAAAAATCCTAAATTAGCAGTAGCAGCCTTGATTACAACACCACTTATGGCAATTTCAATTTCGTATATACAAATAAAAGCCCATCCCAGATGGCAGACTTTCAGAAAAAAGTCCTCAAACCTAAATGCATTTTTACATGAGGATATGTCTGGTATGAAAATTATTCATGGATTTTGTGGAGAAAAAGAAACTGAAGAAACTTTTGACCAATTAGTAAAAGAACATAAAACATCATTTAAAAATGCAATACGAATGAGTGATTGTTTTGGCTCAATTATAGATTTGTCCTGGGGCCTGGGATGCATTTCATTGTACTTTGTCGGAATAGTTATTTTAAAAGCAGACAATATTTCAGTTGGAACTTTTATAGCTTTTGGAACATACATAAACATGTTTTGGCAACCGATAAATAATTTAAGCAATTTTTACAATCAAATTACCACAAATATAGCAGGTGCAGAAAGAATTTTTGAAGTGTTAGACACTGAACCTGAAATTCTAGAAGAAAATGGAGCCAAAGAATTACCTCCAATTAACGGAAATGTAAAATTTGAAAATGTAACTTTTGCATACGACAGTGATAGTGAAAATGTGTTAGAAAATGTTAATTTTGAAATAAAAGCAGGTGAAACTATTGCTTTAGTTGGAGCAACCGGAGCAGGAAAATCTACAATTATAAATCTCATAAGTAGATTTTATGAAACAAATAGTGGAAGAGTTCTTATTGATGGTTATGATATAAAGAAAGTTACCATTGAAAGTCTTAGACAACAAATGGGTATTATGACACAGGAAAATTTTATTTTTTCAGGTACAATTAGCGAAAATATAAAATATGGCAAATTAGATGCAACTGATCAGGAAGTTGTAGAGGCTGCAAAAGCAGTAAACGCGCACAATTTTATTATGAAATTAAAAAATGGATACGATACATTATTAAGTGAAAGAGGAGGCGGTCTATCTGTAGGACAAAAACAATTAATAGCCCTTGCAAGGACAATGATATCAAAACCTAAAATTTTAATATTAGATGAAGCAACTTCCAGCATTGATACAAAAACAGAATTGCTTGTACAAAAAGGTATAGAAGAAATATTAAAAGGAAGAACATCTTTTGTTATAGCACATAGATTGTCTACAATTAAAAAAGCGGATAGAATATTTGTTATTGGAAACAGAAATATAATAGAAGAGGGGACACATAAGCAGCTTTTAGAAAAGAAAGGTGTATATTACAGCTTATATAGGGCACAGTTTGATGAAGTGTAAATGAAAAGTCATTTATACGAATTGCTCCGCACATAAGTGCTCTCGCAATTTGCCCCCTCAATCGCATATCGCTCTCCGTTAGAGAGCTTATAGGCTCGTGAGAAGGCGTGTAAAAAATACAAATTTTTCCTTTTATGCAAGCATAAAAGAAAAAATTATACTTTTTACACTATAAATTACACTATAAATGACAAAAAAAGTGTTGACAGATAAAGAAGCATTTGATATTATA
>NZ_DBLZZO010000049.1:0-4011 GCF_057858645.1 Eubacterium sp. | reverse complement strand
TCCTGTGGCTTTTAACAATACAAGTGCTGTCGATATTTGTTCTTGTGTGTACCTCATAACATATCAGGCATTACACAGTCCAACTTTTCGTCCGCATGCCCTATCTTGAAGTGGATTTTAGTCTTTCACTTATTTCCAAATATTTCATTCCACTATTCCTCATACTCAATTCCTATTAATGTTAAACCTCTTGCGGGAGCTTTGGGTCCTGCCATGTATCTGTCTTTCGAATCAAGTATTTCTTTTACATGTTCAGGCGGATAGACTGACAATCCTACCTTTAGCATGGTTCCTACTATTATCCTTACCATATTGTAAAGGAATCCATTTCCACTTATTTTTATACTTATAATATCATTTTCTTTTGACACATCCAAAGTGTACACTGTTCTTACTGTGGTTTTTACCTGACTTCCTGCTGAACAAAAGCTTGCAAAATCATGTTCGCCTACAATGTATTCTGCTGCTTTTTTCATTTTATCCACGTCCAATGGTAGATATACAAAATGAGTGTACAATCTGTTTAACGGATCAGGAAATCTTCTATTTAAAATTTTGTATTCGTATGTTTTAGTGCTATTGCAATATCTTGGATGGAAATCCTGTGGCACTTCCTCGGACTTCTGAATTCTTATGTCATCAGGTAGTCTTTGGTTAAGTG
Source organism: Eubacterium sp. (assembly GCF_057858645.1). NCBI lineage: Bacteria > Bacillati > Bacillota > Clostridia > Eubacteriales > Eubacteriaceae > Eubacterium > Eubacterium sp. Next base: position 3,350 of record NZ_DBLZZO010000049.1, on the reverse strand, counting down.
CAAAAGAAATTTTCTCTGCCGGTATTTTTGTGTCGGTATCAAAAACTGCCACATTAGCAACCGCATGAACTCCTGAATCAGTTCTACTTGCTCCAATTACCGCAATATCCTCTTTTAAAAGAGAGGATAATTCTCTATTTATAATTTCTTCAACGGTTATTCCGTTTTTTTGAATTTGCCAACCACAATAGTTGGTTCCATCGTAGGAAATAATTAATCTGACTCTCTTCATTTTTCTATCTTTCTATCATTAACTATACAATTCTCATTGAATATACAAATCTTATTTGTCAGCATACTTGCTATTCAACATCAAAGTTCTATATATCGATATACCTGCTATTCAATATAAAAGTTCTATATATCAACTTACTTGTTGTTCAACACTAAAATTCTATATACTAATTTACTTTCTATTTAATGCCCAAACTATATACCCATCTATTTTTAATACTATTTTATTAAATCACATAAGTAACAACGCATAGACTTGCTACAATTAACACGTAACTGCCATACGCCATGTAATCACGCTTAGCGTATTTTAATGGTTTCATCTTTGTTCTATCGCCACTGTGATAACATCTGGCTTCCATTGCTGTTGCCAGGTCAATGGCTCTTCTAATTGACGAAATAAACAAAGGTATAAGAATTGGAATAAGGCTTTTTGCCTTCTGCAGTATGTTTCCTGTGTCAAACTGTGCACCTCTTGCTTTTTGTGCCTTTGTTATTTTTTCTGTTTCTTCCATTAATGTTGGTATGAATCTTAATGCCAGTGACATAATCATTGCAATTTCATGTACCGGAAATCTTATAACTTTTAGAAAACCAAATGATTTTTCCAAGCCGTCAGCTAAGTCATTTGGTGTTGTTGTAAGTGTCATTACCGAAGTACAAATTACCAGATAAACCAGTCTTATTGCTATAAAACCGGCTTTTATCAAGCCTTCTTTTGTTACTGTTAATGCCCATATTGAAAATAATTCTTCTCCCGGTGTCATAAACACGTTCAATACGGCACTAAAAAGTAGAATAAAAAGAATTGCTCTTACTCCTTTTAATAATTTTCCAAAGGGTACTTTTGATGCCTTGATTATCGCTGCCATAAATACCGTAAATAATATATAGCCTGGAACACTATCAAGTAAAAAAAGCATAACGATAAAAACCATTGTGCCAAATAATTTTACTCGTGGGTCTAATTTGTGTATTATTGAATTTTCCGGATAATATTGTCCTATTGTTATATTTGCCATTTCTTCTTCCTAAATTAATTGTAATATCCTTATATTTACTAACCTATAATTTGTAATATGCTTATACTTACTAACTTATAATTTCAAAAATCTAAAACTTATTATCATTTGCTTTAAGATTATTAACATCTTTATCTGACTGGCTATTCGCCTGATACATTCACGTATACTACTTAATCTATCTGGTCATTTATTGCTTTATTTTCCAAGTGCCTTTAAAATATTTTCTTTAGCTTCTTCTACATTGATTATGTTTTCGTCCACATCCAGCCCGTTTTCTTTTAGCTGATGCATAATATAAGTTATCTGTGGAGCTGCCAAACCGATTTTTTCCAGTTCCTTATAATGTTTAAATACTTTTTTCGGTGTATCATCAAACATTACGCTTCCGTTATTCATTACAATGATTCTTTCAGCGTAATTTGCCACGTCTTCCATGCTATGAGAAACGAGAACAACTGCCATGCCTTTTTTCTTATGAAGATTTTCGATGCAGTTAAGAATCTTATCTCGTCCTGCCGGATCAAGACCTGCTGTTGGCTCATCCAAAATCAAAATATCAGGCTCCATTGCCAAAACACCGGCAATAGCCACTCTTCTTTTCTGCCCGCCTGACAGCTCAAATGGCGATTTATCAAAAAGTTCTTCCTTGACACCTACAAGGCTCAAAGCTTCTTTTGCCTTATTGATTGCCTCTTCTGTTGACAAGCCCTGGTTGTTTGGTCCGAAGCATACATCTTTAATTACTGATTCTTCAAACAACTGATGCTCAGGGTACTGAAATACCAGCCCTACTTTGCATCTTAGCTGTCTTAAATCAAAATCTTTGTCATATATATTTTTCCCGTCAAAGTAAACATTACCTTCAGTTGCTTTTTCCAAGCCATTAAAATGCTGTATTAATGTTGATTTGCCAGAACCGGTGTGCCCGATTATCGCAATAAATTCACCTTTTTCAATTTCTAAATTAACATTCTTTATTGCTGCTGTTTCTGAAGTTGTTCCTTTTTCATAAATATAACTTACATTTTCTAATTTTAAAGACATTCTATTTCTCACTTTGCTTTTTTTATTTCATTAACAAGTTCGTCTATGCTTAATATACCTTCATTTATATTTAAACCGCTTGTTCGTAACAAATGACCTAACTCTGTAACCTGTGGCACTTCCAAACCGATTTTTTTGATTTCATCTACTTTACTGAAAATCTCTCTTGGAGTTCCTTCCATAATTAACTTTCCGTCATCCATTACAAAAACTTTATCTGCTCCAATTACTTCGTTCATGTGGTGGGTAATTAAAATAATTGTTATATTCTTTTCCTTATTCAATGCATGAAGTGTTTCAATAACTTCTTTTCTGCCTACAGGGTCGAGCATGGCTGTGGGTTCATCTAAGACTATACACTGTGGTTCCATGGCAATTATTCCGGCAATTGCTACTCTCTGCTTCTGACCTCCTGAAAGTTTAAGAGGTGACTTGTGTCTGTACTTCGTCATACCTACAGCCCCCAACGCCTTCTCTACTCTTTTCCAAATTTCGGCTGTTGGGACTTTCAGGTTTTCAGGGCCAAATGCCACATCCTCTTCAACCATTGTTGCAACAATCTGATTGTCAGGATTCTGAAACACCATTCCCGCGTTCTGTCTTATGTCCCAAAGAAGTTTTTGATCCTTTGTGTCCATACCATCTAAAAATACTGTTCCCTCAGTTGGAGCAAGTAGTGCATTAATATGTTTTGCCAAAGATGATTTTCCTGAGCCGTTATGACCTAATACTGCAATAAACTGTCCTTTTTCCACATCTAAAGACACATTATCAACAGCTCTCAATGTGGTTCCCTCTTCTTCGTCAACGAAGTCATGTGTTAAGTTTTTTATCTTTAACATTTCCATAAAAGTCATCTGTTCCTTTCATATATAAGTAATGCTTTTTGATGGTCCGAACCTATTTTATTCTATTTATACATATTTTGCAACTTGGATAATTTAAAAGTTTGTGTCAAGTAATCGTTGGCAACTTTCCTTTTCTCTTTTTCTATACGATTATTATCTACTTTTTTGTATGCCAAATAAACCCTGTCGGGTTTCTCTT
>NZ_DBLZZO010000048.1:0-4550 GCF_057858645.1 Eubacterium sp. | reverse complement strand
TTAGCTGCATTGCATGGTCCCGATCAAATTGCTGGGGGGCGAGCAGATAATATCACCGGTTTAGGAAATTCGGGAATAAATTCATCAATTGGAAGCCAATGGAAGAGTAGAGTTAATGTATTAGACGATTATGTAAACTCGAAAATTAGCAACTACATAAAATCAAATCCCACTAATACTAATGGTTGGAAAAATTTACATTTAGATGTAGAGTTATCGATAGGTAACTAGAAAGGAACATAGATGATATATAGAGACTTTCATAGAGAAAATGAAATTGGAAATGATGTAATAAAAAAATATAGTGATATTCTTCCAAAAGAATTAATTTCTATTTGGAAAAAATACGGTACTGGAAGCATGATGAACGGATTTCTTAAAGTAGTTAATCCGGATGAATATATTGAGATACTTCGGGAGTCTTTTGCAGACTATGAGGGAGTGGTTCCAGTTATGTTAACAGCTTTTGGAGACATAATAACTATTAATAGTGAGGGGAGAGTTGATATTATTTATTATCGTTATGGATATTATAGTGTAATTGCAACTGGTTGGGAGATGTTTGAGGTGTTTGCTGGCGATTCTTTTATGAATGAAAGAATGTTTAAGAATATTCTTTATAATGCTGCTGTCGAAAAACATGGGAGAGTTGAATTTGAAGAATGCTTTGGTTATGTCCCATTACTCGCTTTGGGAGGAAATGAGACGGTTGATAATCTTAAAAAAATAAAAACAAAGGAGCATATTGAAGTAATAATTGAGATGGTTGGAATTATATCAGATATGAAGTCGATAATTATGTAATAAACACAAGGAGTATAGTATATGTTAAAAGGATTTGAAGAATTATCTGAATAAAAAATATATTCCGTAAATAGAAATCAATCTGTAATTAATAAAATGATTCAAGTAATGAATATTGCTTGGAGCCTGTTGGGGAGCAATAACAGGAGCAGTTATCGGTGGTGTTGCCGGTGGACTGGAAAGTATGAGCCAAGGCGGTTCTTTCCTTGACGGATTTGAAGATGGTGCTTTTTCAGGTGCAGTAGGCGGTGCTATTGGAGGCGCAGCTTTTGCAGGACTTGGAGTTGCCGGATCCGCATTAGGCAAGGGAATCAGTTGTGCATCAAAACTCGGAAAAGCAATAAAGGGAACGGCAGCGGTATCAAAAGTGCTGAGCCTTGGAATGGCTGGATTTGATATGATTTCTTTAGCTGATATGGCAATTGATAATAAAAATAATCCTATTGCTGATTTAAATAAAAAGCTACATTCAAATAAAGCTTATAATGTATTTCAAATAAGTGTGTCGGCACTTGCAGTATTTACCGGTGGTATGACAACAACTATGAAGTGTTTTGTCGCAGGAACTTTAGTATTAACAATAGATGGATTAAAAAAAATCGAAGACATCGAGGTTGGAGATAGGGTTTTAGCAGCAGATACAGATACGATGGAAAGAAAATACAAAGAGGTATTAGATACATTTGTAAGAAAGACAAATGATTTGATACATATTTTCATTGGAGAAGAAGAAATAGTTACTACAGCAGACCATCCATTTTGGGTCGAGGGAAAAGGTTTTGTCCCTGCAATGAGCCTTGTAATAGATAGTGAATTATTAAACAACAGTGGAAATGTAGTACGTGTTGATAATTTACTTAGAGAAACAAACGCTGATGGTGCAGAGGTATATAACTTTAAAGTAGATGAGTATCATACGTATTATGTAGGAGATATGCATATTCTTGTTCATAATGCAGGTGATGCATATAGTCGTCCTTCGGGATTCAGAAAAGGTGTAAGAGATAAAGCATGGGAAGAAGTTGAAAAAGCATCTCCAGATGGTATAGTTCACGATCCTAAAACAGGACGACCAATGAGTAAAGATGAACCATGGGATATGGGACATAAGCCTGGGTATGAGTTTAGAAAACATAGAGCAAGTGCACGGGAAAGAGGAATTACTAGGAAACAGTTTCTAGATGAACATAATAATCCTTCACATTATAGACCAGAATTGCCGTCATCAAATAGGAGTCACGTATGCGAAGATTTAACAGATTTATATCTAGGACCATGATTATATTATAAAAAATAGAAAAAGTAGAAATAGGAGAAAGGAAATATGCAACAAAAAAAATATATTTTTCAAATTCTTCATAAAGAAATAAAACTTGCACCTAAAGTGTTAGCTTTTGCAGATGACACAAATGAAAACAGTATTGATATTTATATTGGAGAAGATAGGCCAGATATAGGGCTTAACACATACTCTACTATTGGACTATCAAAGTTTCCAGTTGATTTGGTTTGTAGTGACGGAAGAGAAATCAGAGTAGAATATATTGGAATGTGTAATAGTGATTTCAGCGAATTTCCTAATATTGTTGCGTCGTGTGCATTTAATATTATTAAAGATAATTACATATGTAAGCCAGGAATGGTGGCGATTGATGCTATCGCGGATTATTGTGATGAACTAGAAATGAAGCATATTTATTATACTATTCCAATATTCTGGGAGAAGCTACAAGGAATAGAATATGAAAATATAATTATTAATTGGTTATATATGGTGCCAATTTCCGACAAAGAATTAGAATACATTGAAGAGTTTGGTGATGAAAAATTCGAAGAACTATTAGAAGAAAAAAATGTCGATGTGTTTGACATATATAGAAAATCAATAATATAGGGATTGAGAAGGAACTATTATTGACAGATATGGTTCTAAATATGGACAATATACTTCTCCGGTAGGAACACCTTTTGGTCAAAGAGCATTGCCATACAGAGATAATTTATGGGCATATCATAAGTATGCTGTTGTTAAGGACATTAATAATGTAACTACATCGACTATCGAATCTACGTTCAATATGCTAGGTATGGGTATTCAAATTGAAATGCAAGCGTTGATTAAGAGATTGGTAAAGGTTGGATATTTGAGGGAGATATTATAATGGATAAAAAAGAATTTATAAAAATCATGAAAAAAAACCACGTTCCTAATTTTTATTATAATATAGAGGGAACAGGACGTGATGATGAGCGCTTTTACTTGAACAAAGATGAACATGGATGGAATGTATATTACGCTGAAAGAGGTTGCAAAACTACAAATAAATATTTTAATAGTGAAAGTGAAGCATTAGAATACATTTGCAAGAGATTAACTGAATAAACTCTATTTTGGTAGTTAGTGACAATCATCTCCAAAATTTTAATTAAATAAGTGAAAGTATAAAGCAAATTATTGAAGCGTGAGGTAAATAAAACAAGATGAATTCAAATGAAATGAGAGGATCAGACTTTATATATCAAATTGATAGTTCGTATGGATTAAGTCAAGACGGATATATTGCAACAGGTACAGAAAGTATTGTTTATAAAGGATTAAAAATATCTAAAGACAGAAAGATTGTTATGTCTTGTGTTTTGAAATTTAAATACAAGCATATAAGGATGAGTACAAAGGACAATGAGGAACAAGGAATCGATGTACTAACACGTTTTAAAGAAAATGATTTGAAAATATTTGATAAATTACAGAATTGCCGTTCAGTAGTAAGAATATATGATGTAATTGAGGATTTGGGAGATTTTTCATTATTAGATAAGCATATTCCTAAAGGTGGCAAGCCATTATTAATAGACAAAGACAGATTTTTTTGTGTAGTAGAAGAATTTGTCGATGGATGGTCATTAGAAGAATATTGCAGAGATGTTTATTGGAAATTAACAGCTACCAAAGAATTGCAATATGGATTAAAGGAAAAAATTAGTTTTCATGAATTTAATTCTGAATTGCAGAATAGTAAAATTGAAAGTTATAAGAAAGATTATAAAAGTATAATTCGTTATCAAAATGAAATATATAATTTTATGATTAATCTGTGTGACATAATGGAATATGTTACAGAAAAGAACAGAATATTGCATCTAGATATAAAACCTGACAATATAATGGTTACCCGCTATGGTAGGGAATTAATTTTAATTGATTTTGGCAGGTCAGGAACATTAAATGAACATAACTACATAGAAAGTCAACTTGCAGGAGCAGATTATAATACAGAAGAAAGAATTGAAAGAATGTTCCAATATGGAACATTGGGATATGCGGCTCCGGAAAACTATGTTAAACCAATTAATGATTCAAAATATCCACTTGACAAGAATAAAGTGGAACTAGGGAAGATGACAATAGAAAGTGATATATTTTCTTTTGGCGCAACTTTCTGGGAGTGTCTTAATATTTTTGAATTGTATACAAAAAGCAGAGAGTTTGCAAAAGATAAAGGTGAGGGTGGATCATATGATTATTACAGAAAATATGTTCTGAATAATGAAGCATATTGTGATAGAGATCTTTCGTTAACTTCATCACATTATCATTTGGAACTGGAAAAAATAATTAGAAAATGTACAAGATCACGAGATAATGATTATAGAAATCCGGATAATGATAGATATTACCATTCGTATAAGCAATTGAGAGAGGATATTGAATTTGCACGAGATTCTTCACCGACAATTGTTAAAAC
>NZ_DBLZZO010000047.1:0-6222 GCF_057858645.1 Eubacterium sp. | reverse complement strand
TGGAGAAAAAAGCTATCTAATCTCAATACATTTCTAACTCCCCATATATACTGGGGAATACATATCACAATTTGCGTAAACTACAACCAGCACATGGTGGAAGTGATCCGGGTGCAACTTATAATGGCAGACAGGAAAAAGATGATGCCCTTAGAATGGCAATGGATGTAGGGGATTTACTAAAAAATGCAGGCTTTGATGTAGTTTATACAAGAACAACAGACGTTTATAATACGCCCTTTGAAAAAGCAACAATTGGAAATGAAGCAGGCGGGGATTTGTTTGTTTCATTTCATAGAAATTCCTCCCCAACACCTAACACATATGGTGGAGTTCAGGCTTTAGTGTATAATGATTCAGGTTTTAAGGGAACTTTGGCAAGAAATATTAATGAAAATCTTGTGGCACTTGGTTTTGAAGACAAGGGCGTTGTGGAACGACCAAATTTGGTAGTTTTGAAAAGGACTAAAATGCCGGCTGTTCTTTTAGAACTAGGTTTTATTAATTCAGATAAAGATAATCAGTTATTTGATGAAAAGTTTAATGAAATAGCTCAGTCAATAGCGGATGGTATAATTGACACTCTAAATTCAAATGGAATAACAGCCTCTCAAATGTCAAGATATACTGTTCAGGTAGGGGCGTTTAGAAATCCTTTGTTGGCAAACAGACAGGCAAATGAACTTAAAATGCAGGGCTTTCCTGTTAATTTGATAGTTGAACGGGGACTTATTAAAGTGACAGTTGGCAATTATAGAAATTTAGATAATGCTGTTGCAACTGAACAGCGACTAAGAGCTTTAGGATACAATACATTCGTAAGAACAATATAATAAATGTATATTTGAATTAGAATGTTATAATGAAATCGTTCAAATGAACAATTTATGGTATTAGGGCATTATAACAAATGGTTATAGAATTGGAATGTTCTAATAAATGGGTCGTTGATATTAAAATAATATAATGTTACAATTAGCACAGTATTGTTTAGATAAAAATGTGGATTGTAAATTACAATGTACAAAGCAGTAATCAGGATTTGGGTGTTTTGGCACCCAAATCCTAATAGGAAATACTAAAGAAATTTCCTATTCCATAAAGAAACAAATTGGGTAGAAAGGAGAATAGTCCATTTAAAAAGAGTGGATTATATTTAAAATGAATAACGGATTTATAAAGGTAGCTGCCGCTACACCAAAAATAAAAGTTGGCGACTGTAAACACAACGCAGTGGAAATATGTTCATTAATAAGAGAAGCTTATAGAAATAAAACACAGTTAATTGTTTTTCCTGAATTATGTATTACAGGATATACAGCTGGGGATTTGTTTTGGCAAAAGGCACTTTTAGATAATGCAATGAAGGCACTTATTGAAACTATTGTTCCATATACAGAGGGCAAGGAAATTATTGCAATAGTTGGTTTACCAATGATTTTTAAGAGTAAATTATATAATATGGCTGCAGTTGTATATGATGGTGAAATAATGGGCTTTGTACCTAAAACATATATTCCAAATTATTCAGAATTTTATGAGGGAAGACATTTTTCATCAGGTAAAGGTGTTGAAGGTTTAAAAGATATAACATACAGAAATATTAATGATGATTCATTTATCTCAGGTTCTTATATTTTAAAAAACTTTAAGTTAGAGTCACAGGAAGAATATGACGATGAATATGATGACGAGTACGATGAGGAGTTTGATGAGACAGAGGATACAGTTTCTGTTGGAACGAATCTTTTATTTAAGTGCGTTAATTTTGATAATTTTACATTTTCAATAGAAATATGTGAGGATTTGTGGGTCCCAAATCCACCAAGTACAAATCATGCAATAGCAGGGGCTACAGTAATTGCTAATTTATCAGCCAGTGATGAAACAGTTGGAAAAGATACTTACAGAACAGGTCTTGTAACAGGTCAGTCCGCAAGAACTTTATCAGCGTACATATATGCTGATGCAGGAGAAGGAGAATCAACTACTGATTTGGTTTTTGCAGGTCATAACATTATTGCAGAGAATGGAGCAATTATTGCCCAGTCAGATAAATTTACCAACGGCATTACTTATGGTGAAATTGATTTGGACAAGATTGCTGCTGAAAGAGCAAGAATGACAACATTTGTGTCAGGTCAGGATATTGACAGCGAATATGAAGAAATTGAAATATATTTAGAGGAAGAAAAATTTGATTTCAGTAGAGTAATAGACAATGCACCGTTTGTTCCATCAAACGAAAGTGAAAGGGACAAGCGTTGTGAGGAAATTCTTTCCATTCAGACAATGGGCTTAAAGAAGCGATTAGAGCATACTAATTGCAAAAATGCAGTTGTTGGAATTTCAGGTGGCTTGGATTCAACACTTGCCCTTCTTGTTACGGTAAGAGCTTTTGATAGTTTAAATATTGATAGAAAAGGAATTATTGCTGTGACAATGCCAGGCTTTGGAACAACTGACAGAACTTACAACAATGCCTTAAAAATGATAGAAAAATTAGGTTGCACTCTTAAGGAAGTAAATATTGCTGAAGCTGTGAAGTTACACTTAAAACAAATTGGACATGATATAAATATACATGATGTAACTTATGAAAATGCTCAGGCAAGACAGAGAACATATTTGTTAATGGATTTTGCCAATGAATATAATGGCATGGTTATCGGTACAGGCGATATGTCAGAGTTGGCATTAGGCTGGGCTACTTATAATGGTGATCATATGTCAATGTATGGTGTCAATGCAGGAGTTCCAAAAACATTGGTTAGACATTTAGTTAAATACTTTGCAGATACAACAGAAGAAAAGGAACTTGCAAAAGTATTATTTGATGTACTTGACACACCTGTCAGTCCTGAACTTTTACCACCAAAAGATGGCAAGATTTCACAGAAAACTGAGGATTTGGTAGGACCATACGAGTTACACGATTTCTTCTTATATTATGTTTTAAGATATGGCTATAATCCAAAGAAAGTATTGTTCTTAGCCAATGAAGCTTTTAAGGGCATATATGATAAGGAAACAATATTAAAGTGGCTTAAAACATTTTATAGAAGATTCTTTTCACAGCAGTTTAAGAGAAGTTGTTTGCCTGATGGTCCAAAAGTTGGTTCAGTTGCAGTATCACCTAGAGGGGATTTGCGAATGCCAAGTGATGCCTGCGTAAGACAATGGTTAGAAGAATTGGAATAGCAGATTTATTAATATAATCACAAGAAGAATATAATTATAAATATTTTAAAAGAAATAAAAGGATGAGGCATTTTTGTCTCATCCTTTTTGGTAAAAAAGAGGTAACAAATAAGAAAAATAGGAAATTAAAAATAAATTATAATAAATCAAATATAGGAGGGTTATTTTTTCCCTTTGTTTATAGTGTCCACAATTGCATCATACAACATGGTATATGTATACTTGCTGTCTTTAGAGAATTTTACGTTTTTAACTGACTGACTGTCAACAATCTGATTTGCAATATCATCAAAGGCTGGCTGTACCAGTGGATACATTGTGGAGATTGTATCGCTTACGTTAGTGACGGTAATGGCATTTATGTGATTGTTATCAAGGGTAACGGATATTTCCATAGGATTACCATTTAATGTAACTTGGGAAGTGTAAACTCCAGCTTCATATTGGCTATTGGTAGTTTTGGTTTCTTTTTCTCCTTGGTTTTTATTACAAAACATAAATATCAAAGATATTATCAGTACAATACCAAGGAGTACAAACACAAGGGTATAAATAAGCTCCTTTAAATGAAATACCATAAATTTTGGACTTTTTCCCATAATGACTCCTTAAAAAATATTTTATATTTAAGTTTATTAAAAGGAATGAGAAAGTATACATGAAAAAACAATATTATTAAAATAAATAGCTTATAAATTAAAAAAAGATACATTAAAGTACGCTGTAATTTGGTATACTATAATAGTGCAAGAAATTTGCTTATTAAAAGATTATGGCAGTATATCATTGTACAATAATATTTAAGGATAGTATTACAAAAATAAAAAAGATAAAGTTATTATAAAAATGTAAAAATTATAAAAGATGATTAAATAAGAGGTATATGTATGGCATTACAATTAATTTTGGGACGAGCAGGTTCAGGAAAATCTTATACTTTAATTCAGAAAATTATAAGCCTTTCAATGAAGATGGAAGATAAGAATTTTGTGGCAGTTGTACCTGAACAATATTCAATGGAAACTCAAAAAGAAATATTAACATTACATCCTAATCATGGGTGCTTCAACATAGAAGTTACAAGTTTAACGAGACTTGCTTATGCAATATTTGAAGAACTGGGAGTTAATGACTTAAATGTTATGGATGATTTGGGTAAGACTCTTGTAATTAGAAAGGTTTTAGAAGATTGCAAAGATAAGCTTTATGTTTACAAAAACAAAGTAAAAATGATGGGCTTTACCGACAAGGTGAAAACGCTTATATCTGAGTTTAGACAGTATAGCATTAATCAGGAGAGCCTTAATGACATTGAAGGAAAAGTAGAAGATTACCCTACACTTAAATTAAAAATAAAGGATTTGGAAATTATAAATAATGAATTTAATAAGTTTATAGAAAATAGGGCAATAACAAACGAAGATTTGTTAAGTCTTCTTTGTGAATACATTCCTAAGTCAGAATATGTAAAGAATACATACTTTTATTTTGACAGTTTTACAGGCTTTACACCAATCCAGTACAAAGTCATAGAACAGTTATTAAAATACAGCCCTCATGTTTCCTTGGCAGTAACTTTGCCTGAAGAACAGGTTGATTTTAAGGGTTATGACCCAATGGAACTTTTTAGCTTAAGTAAGGAAACAATTGTAAAGATTAGAGAACTGGCTATTAAGAATTCTGTTGAAATTGAACCTAATATTGTAATTGACTTAGAGCGCAATCAGGCTCAAAAAGAAAATTCAAGATTAGGCAATCTGGCAAAGCCATTAGCTTTTGTGGAAGAAAATATATTTAGAAACACAAAGAAAGCTCAATATAAGGAAAGCAATGACAATATAAGAATTTACGCCTTAAATAATCCGAAAGGAGAGGCAGAATATGTTGCAGGTGAAATATCTAAATTAATTAAAAGCGGTGATTACAGATATAATGACATAGCTGTTATTGCAGGGGATATAGAAAGTTACCATAAGTATATAGAGCAGGCATTTGAAAAATATGATTTGCCATGTTTTATTGACCACAAGGAGGACATTCTTGCAAACAAATATGTTGACGGGATTCTTGCCGTATTAGATGTAATTAATAAGGATTTTTCTCATCAGACAGTTATGCGATTTGTTAGATTAAAATTTATGGAATTAGATGAAAATATGTGCGACATATTTGAAAACTATATTTTGAAATCTAATAGAAGAGGATATAGAAGTTACGTTAAGAACTGGGAGAAAGTATATCCATTTATGGAAGAAGGACATATAAAAATTGTTAATACAATTAGAGAACAGATAGTAGAAGGATTACAGGAACTTAGGGATGCGTTTATCAAAAAAGACGCAACAGTTTTTGAAAGAACCAAAGCAGTATATTTGTTTACTGTAAAACATAACATACAGGACAAAATACAGAAAAAAGCAGAAGAATTTAGGGAGAAGAAGGTTGTTGCACTGGAAAAAGAATATAGCCAAATATATGAATCAGTAATTAATGTTTTTGATAGATTAGTTGCCTTAATGGGTGATGAGATTGTAACTACAGAAGAATATAACGATATTTTAGAAGCAGGACTTTCTCAGGTAAAAATAGGAATTATTCCACCGGGAATCGATACAATTATGGTGGGTAATATTGAGAGAACCAGATTAAAGGACACCAAAAAAATATTATTTTTCCTTGGTATGAATGATGGTATTGTTCCTAAAAACAGCACTCCTGGGGGTATTATAACTGATAGTGAGAGAGACATATTAAAGTCTAAAGATTACAAATTAGCACCAACTACAAGGGAAAATATTTTTAAACAGAGAATATATTTATATTCATTATTTGCCAAACCATTAGAACAGATTGTTTTATGTTACAGCAAGTCAGACAGTGATGGTTCAACTTTAAGAAAATCATATATAATTGGAATACTGGAAAAAATGTTTCCTAATATGAAAGAAAAGCATTTTGAGGAAATAGAAATTCCGGTAAGCCACATTACTGACAAAGCAGAGCAGGCAAAAGATGAGTTAG
>NZ_DBLZZO010000046.1:0-6602 GCF_057858645.1 Eubacterium sp. | reverse complement strand
AATAATCAGGAATTAATTAAAATTTTAAACGAAAGGGCGGAAGGTTATATATATAAATAGCTTTACTGCCCTTTTTTTAGAATTGAAATGTTATGGAAAAGTGTTGAAGATGTACATATGCTAACAAGAAAGAGTATAAATATTTATTATCATACAATGAACCGGATTTAACATGGGAATCAAATCAGACACCTACAGCTATGATAAACAGATGGAGAGAAACAATCAGTTATAAGGGTAGCTTAAGATTAGGTTCACCTGCAACTGAAACATTCCAGATTAATTCAGATAAGTGGTGGACACCATTTTGGAATGGTTTATCAGCTTCTGATAAGAGCAATATGACTTTTATTGCGGTACATGCATATCAGCATTATTACAATAATAAAGAAACAGCTTTACAGTATTTACATGCAATAGATGAAATTTACGCAAATATTGGTAATCCTGCCGGTTATAATGCAAAGACATACAGTACAGCATACACAACAACTATTTCAGGTAGTGTTACTAAGCTTCAGAATAACAAGAGATACTATGCAAGAGCAAGAGCTTACAAAGTAATAAATGGCAAGAAATATTACTGCAAGTGGAGTTCTGTTGTTACAGCAAAAACAAAAAAAGTAAAAGTAAAAAAAGCAAAGAAAACTAAAAAGTCAAAAAAAACTAGCAAAAAGAAATAATTAAAGAGGCAAGAAATGATGAAGGGTTTAAAAAAAGTTATATCTTTGGTATTAGCAGTAGCTGTGGTGTTGTCTTTTAACACTGTAGTTATGAAAAATACCGTTAAAGCTGCTAATGTAGTTCCATTTCAGGTTACATCTCCAACAGCAAATAAGTTGGTGCCTGCCGGACACGTAACAATTACATGGTCTAACGGGAATAGTTATGGAACAGTAAAAAACTATACAGTTTACGTGGATGGCAAGAAGGAAACAACTACAACATCTACATCTTATGATTTTTATACAACAAAAGTAAACATTCATTCAGTTTGGGTAACAGCTCAAATGACAAATGGCAAATACATGGATACTGCTACAGTTAAGTTTAAAGTATCAAAGAAAGGTATTGCTGCCAGCAAGGCAATGGCAATTGAGTTGGAGCCGGATGATGTCCAGGCATCATGGTATTATAACTGGGGAACTCGTGAATTTAAACAGTTATCTGAATGTACAACACGGCAGGATAAGAATGAAATTGGTGTAAATTTTGCAAATCAGTTTAAGAAAATTGAATATGTGCCAATGGTGTGGTCATCAAATTCTTATTCAAACACATTAAGCAAGGTTCAGACAGCAAAAAATAATGGTTATAAAACTATATTAGGTTTTAACGAACCTGATTTTAAGGTTCAGGCAAATATGACTGTTGCAACAGCAATTAGTTGTTGGCCTGCATTTATGAATCAGGGAATGAGAGTTGGCTCACCGGCTACAGGAACATGGCCAACAATAAATACATGGTTCCAGAATTTTATGAGCCAGATAGACAGCAATTCAAGTTTAGATGTTGATTTTATAACAATACATTGTTATCCTGAAAATTATGCGGGAAAAGACGGTGCAAACTGGTTCTTAACAAATGTTGTTGAAGCTTGTTGGAATAAGTATCACAAGCCAATTTGGATAACAGAATTTTCTCCACAGGGACAGTATGTAACAAAGTCAGGAGAGGCAGAGTTTATTAAAACAGCACTTGAAGGTTTAGATAAGATGGACTATGTTGAAAGGTATTCAGCATTCTCATTTGATGGTGCAGGAACAAACAAGAGCACTATGAATTGTGCGCTATGGTATCATTCAACAGGAGCTTTTACAGAGGCAGGAAAGGCTTATTGTAATTATGGTAATCCAACAACTGAATATGTTGCAGGAAATGCTGTAAATCAAAACAGAAAGATTTATATCGGCTCAAATACAACAACTCCTAGCGTTGTAAAACCAGCTAAGGCAAAAATAAAATCTGTAAAAAACATTAAAACAAGAAAGATTAAACTTACTTTAAGCAAAACAAAGAATGCTAAAGGTTATCAGATTAAGATTTGTGATAACAAAAAGTTTTCAGGCTACTGGACAAAGAACATAACAAAGAGAACTTATACATTTAAGAAAATGGATAAGAAAACAACTTATTACTTTAAAGCCAGAGCTTACACAAAGAAGGGGAGCACAAAGATTTACGGAGCTTGGAGCAACACAAAGAAGGTTAAAGTTAAAAAATAATGAAATTACTAAGGAAAATACAAAAATAAGACTTAAAACAAATTTTTATACCTTGTAAAATTTCATAAAACATTTTAAAATGTAATAAGATTTTTAGAAAAGGGTTATATTAGCCCTTTTCTTTTTTGAAAAAATTACAAAATAAAATGAAGAGGACTTAATATGAACAACAGGAAAAGAAACGTTATAATTGGAATTATTTTAATACTTTTAGTAGTATTGGTAGGTGCCATTGCTGGAACAAGCATTGCCACAAAGAATAGAAAAAATAAAATAAACAAAAATAAAAGTAAATGGAAAACTGAGGCGGTTATTTCACCTGAAAAAGGAAGTTTACAACCGGCAGGTTATATTACAATAAACTGGAAGTCTGCAGATAAAATGGGACGTGTACATAAGTATCAGATATATGTAGATGATAAGAAGCAGGGAGAAGTTTCAGGCAATAAGACAACTTTTGAATATTACACTACAAAAGTATCAATTCACAAAGTATATATTAAAGCAATATTAGACCACGGAAATGAAGTTAATTCTGATGTTTTTGGATTTTATGTTAATAAAAAAGGCTTTTGTATGAACAAGGATATGGCAGAACATGTAAATGCTGATCACTGGAACGTTTCCTGGTATTACAATTGGGCTTTGTCAAAACATAATTATACGTCATTTCAAAAATTACAATATGTGCCAATGTTTTGGACAACTGCGCCTACTGATAAAGATCAGGCTGAAGTATTGAAATTGCGTGGATATAAGTATGTTTTGGCATTTAATGAACCAGATAGAGCAGATCAGTCAAACATGAGTGTAGATGATGCTGTTAATGGGATGAAATCCATATTGAATCAGGGCTTAATCGTAGGTAGCCCTGCCGCATCAGTTTGGCCTTCAGCTTCAGAAGAATGGTTTCAGCCTTTTATGAAAAAAATGAAACAGGAAAAAATGGATGATGACATGGCGTTTTTAGCATTGCATCACTACTGGAATTGGCATACAAAAGAGGGAGCAGAAGCCTTTTTGAAAATAATAGATGAAACCTGGGAAATGTACAAAAAGCCAATTTGGATTACAGAGTTTGCTCTGAGCGGTGTGCCTGCATGGACTAAACAGACAAGACAGTCTGCAATTGATTATATGAAAATTGTTTTGCCTGAATTGGACAAGAGAGATTATGTGGAGAGATACGCATGGTTTTCATTTGAACCGACAGATTATAAAAACGGTGGTTCTTCATTAATTAATTCATATAAGGGAAAAATAACACAGTTAGGCTACGAATATCAGAAATTGGGAGTGCCTGAAGGCTATGGTAAAAAAGGTCAGGTTTTACAGGAAAAGAACCCTAACGACGATATTATTAAATAATAGAATGTTAATACAGCATTCAAAGTTTTTCCAGCCCAGTGTGCAAAATGACATTGCACAAATACAGGTGGAAAAAGATGTTTTGATGCCATAATCTAAATAGAAATATATTTTAATATTTATTAAATAAATCAGAAAAGCTGAATATAATATTTATATATACAGTTTGTATTGGTATATTTATTTAGAATAATGAATAATAGAAAACAAAATTTTATAATGCAAATACCATAGTGTTGGGTTGACACTATAGGGTCACAGTGATATTATTAATACAGTTAATATAGTAGAGGTTGCACCGGTTATTAGTAGTACATAGGATGTCCCGGAGACAGAAGATTGTGTACAAAAGGAAGTGGTGCCGAAGGGTGGATATCCGGAATATTTACTCTGGGCGTATGGTTAATAGTCATATGACTGTCATCAATTGATGAAGAGCTAATTGATGGAGGGCTACTTATAAGTATTATATTGAATTCTTATAAGGAGCTTAGATTTAAGCTCCTTTTACTATGCTTAACAAAATAATACATATTTTTTAGGAGGAAATGTAAAATGTCTATTTTTACAGGTGCAGGTGTAGCGATTATTACACCATTTAATGAGGATGATACTGTTAATTATGAAGAATTCGGAAGAATTATTGATGATCAGATTGCTAATAGTACAGATGCAATTATTGTATGTGGTACAACAGGTGAATCATCAACAATGCCTGACGAAGAACACGTTTCAGTTATAAAATATTGTGTAGATAAGGTTGCAGGAAGAGTTCCTGTTATTGCAGGTACAGGTTCAAACTGTACAAGAGAAGCAGTTAATATGTCAAAGAAGGCAGAAGAAGTTGGAGCAGACGGACTTCTTTGTGTAACACCATATTACAACAAATGTACTCAGGACGGCTTATATGAATATTACAAGGCTATTTCAGATGCAGTTAATATTCCAATTATTATGTACAATGTACCAAGCAGAACAGGTACAACAATCCAGCCTGAAACAGCAGTTAGAATTGCAAAGGAAGTTAAGAATGTAGTTGCTATTAAGGAAGCTTCAGGAAATATTTCAGCAGTAGCTAAATTAGCATCACTTGCTAATGGCTGTATTGATATTTATTCAGGAAATGATGATCAGGTATTACCAATTCTTTCACTTGGTGGAAAAGGTGTAATTTCAGTTTGGTCACATGTTGCACCAAAGAAAGTACATGACATGGTTTATGCATTTTTAGATGGAGACGTTGAAACAGCTCAGAAGTTACAGTTAGAAGCAATCGATGTTATCGGCGCTTTGTTCTGTGAAGTAAATCCAATTCCTGTAAAGGCAGCAATGAACATGCTTGGTTATAAGGTAGGAACAGTTAGAGCACCACTTACAGAATTAACAGATGCTCATAAGGAAGTATTAAAGAAAGCATTAAAAGACTACGGTGTATTATAAATAGCAGGATAATATGGCAAATATACAAAGGATATATTGCCAAAAAAATAATTCTTTTTGCAAATGCAAAGGGATTATAGGTAATGGAGGAGAAAATGGTAAATGTAATAATGCATGGATGTAATGGCAAGATGGGTAGAGTTATTACAGACTTAATTAGTAAAGATGAAGATGTACAGATTGTAGCTGGAATTGATGCTTATACAGGTATTGCAAATGATTATCCTGTGTTTAAGTCAATAAAGGAATGTGATGTTAAGGCTGACGCAATAATTGATTTTGCGGTAACAGTAGCTATTGATGATCTATTAGATTATGCAGTTGAAACAAAGACACCTGTTGTTGTATGTACAACAGGTTTGTCTGCACAGCAGTTAGACAAGGTTAATGAGGCTAGCAAAAGTGTAGCAGTCCTTCGTTCAGCAAACATGTCTTTAGGAATTAATACATTAATGAAAGTATTAAAAATCGCTACAGATGTTTTAGCTCACAGAGGATTTGATATTGAAATCGTAGAAAAACATCATAATCAGAAGGTTGATGCACCAAGCGGAACAGCACTTGCGTTAGCAGATTGCATCAATCAGGAATTAAATAACGAATATGATTACACATACGATAGAAGTAATGTTCGTGAAAAGAGAAAGAAGAACGAAATTGGAATTTCAGCAGTTAGAGGTGGCACAATTGTAGGTGAACACGAAGTTATTTTTGCCGGAACTGATGAAGTAATCGAAATTAAACATACAGCTTACTCAAAAGCTATATTTGCCAAGGGGGCAATTGATGCTGCAAAATTCCTTGCAGGAAAAGAAGCGGGCATGTACAACATGGCAGATGTAATTGATTAATTTTTGTTGTATAAAATTAAATAAAATGAAAATAATAACTTCATAAAGAAACTGTTAGAAAGCAGTGTAAATTATGGAGGTTAGAAATGAAATATTTACGAAATTACTTATTAGTATTAACACTTATGTTGTCAGTATTTACATTTGTTGGATGTGGCAACAATGACAATGAAACAACTACAGTTGAGTCAAATACAACTGACAATAATCAGAGTACAACAAATAACATGAATAATAACACAGATAACAATGGAAATAACAATAATGGCGTTATTGATGATATTGGCGATGACATTGAAGATGGTGTAGATGATATTGTTGACGACATTGATGGTAATGATAACGACACAACACAGTCAAACAAAAAGAATAATACAAACAACACAAAGAATAATACAACAAAGAAAAATACAAACAAAAATAATACAACTAAATAGTGTAAATAATATTAATTAAAAACCAACTTCGAAAAGTTTAATCTTATTATATTGAAAAATATAACAGAATTAAATTCAGGAAGTTGGTTTTTTGCAATATTTCCTAATATAAAACATATAATATTATGAAAAAATATTTTTAGGAATAATATGGCATATAAAATAATAATTGATCCGGGACATGGAGGTTGTAGATAACGCAAGTGATGAAAACAACGAAAATACAAGGAGAAAGGCAACTGTTGTACCTATTAAAATAGAATATGTGTGAGAGGACAAGC
>NZ_DBLZZO010000045.1:0-11694 GCF_057858645.1 Eubacterium sp. | reverse complement strand
CGACATATCGTGTGTTTAGTTCTCCGATTTACTACTATTTTTTTTATTCAATTATTAGTTGCAATCGTGCCATAGCTTTTCACTATGGAACGTTTCGCACCTCCTTTTGGGTCGGTGGCGATAAATGAATTATTAAGCATCATTTGCATTATGTTTGGTTTTACAATAAAAAACGTCTTTCCTGCACCCGAACCACCTATTACAAGCATGTTGTTATTCAAACCGGTAACACTGGTATCAATGCTCATTCGCACGTTATTACTTAATATTCTGTTCTTGCACTCGTCCTTATCTGCAAGTGCTTTATTAACCATTCGTATGTCTGCAAATTTTGCAGTACCATATTCCTTGCCATGCATAAGATTTCTTCTGCTTGTCACATACATTAGAACTGCCATTCCGTATATTAACGAACCATAAATTACTGCTCTTAATGTATTGGCATTGTAGTAATTTCCAAATGGATTTTTTATTGCAGCATTAAACTTATTAAGAATTAATACTATATCGCCACTGTTGTTCCACACACCATTTAGGACGTACGAAACATAAATTGTAAAAAGTTCTCCAATTATTAAACAGGGAATTACTATTGAATTCTTTCTGTTCATGGCTATCGCCCCCTTGAAGTTCCTTTAACAGATTCTGTTTTTCTAACCTTGGGACCCGGAGTCCCAACCTTTTTGGCTTTTTGTTTTCTTTCGCTTTTGCCTCTTCTTTGTTCCTGTAATGCCCTATTTTTAACATTTACATCCACACTGTCATAATGCTGCTTCTGTAAATTCTGACCTGAAAGTTTCTCTGCCACCTGCCCGTCTCTGTCAACAAGTTCGTATTCCTTGTCCTTGTTAAGATATGCGAAGAAAGTCTTTCCACCGTTAATTGATACAACATCTGACTTATCAAGCCATAAGTATCTGACATTGTCACCATATGTATTAGGAACCCTTGTCTTTATGGATGTAAGATTTTCCTCTTCATAAAGTTTCCTTGAAATGGTAATATCTACTCTTGAAGGATCATTTATCATTGCATTGTATTTAAGTTCATCTGCATACCTGTCTAACTGTTCCTTTCTTTCCGGTTCGACTTCACTGGGAGTATCTTTTAAAATGTTTTCTTTCTTAAGATAATCAACAACCTTTTCAAAATCTCCATCCTTACCGTTTCTTACATAATCCATTAAGTTCTCAATGCTTCCATTGCCTAACTTTTCGATTAATGTATTTATTCTTGGTGTTGCCTCGGTATGAAAAAGAACTTCTGTCATTCCGTCTGACTTATTTATGTCCGGAAGTTTTGAATAAAGAATTCCATATTTCTTTGCAAGTTTCTTAAACTTCTTCATGTCCTCTTCCCTGATTTTTAATACCTGCAAACTACCATCCTTACTTAGCATCTTTTTCAATGATGTCTTTCCCTGAAGCTTTTCTCTTGTAAGCAGTGCATAAATGAACACTGCCAGATTTTTTGCCTGCTTCACTGTTCCACCTGTTACGTCCATTCCAAATCTCAATCCATCAAATTCAAGTCTTATTATCTGTATTGCCTGTGAAATTTCATCTGACATATGCTCACCTCCTCTGCCCATTGTTAAGCATGATTGCTATGTCTATTATTGTTGCCATTGCCTTTTCATCTTTCTTACAATTAATCAGTGAATCAATCTGTTTTTCAGACAGTTTATTTTTTATTGCAATTTTTATCTGTTTCATCTGTGCAATTGTTAAATCACCGTCTGCCAGTCTTTCCACCAGATCATTATTGTATTTTTTAGAGAAAAACAATCTCTTAATCAGGGATACCGGTTCTCCTTTTCTGGTGTTTTTCTCAATCCTAATATTCTCTTTTCTATTCTTCTGTGCTATCTGAAATTCACTTTTAAATTCCTTTGCCTGTTCCACATAAATCACTTCCTTTTAACATATTTTTTCTCCTGTTCTTCCTGTTTGTTTTTTTCTTCTTTGATTGCTCTTTCCTCAATTTCCTTATTCTCCTGCCTTACTTTTACTTCCTTTATGATTTTGTAACCTACACTAATTTCTTTTCTTAATTGTTTTGTTTCCTTTTCATTTGCCTGTAAAAGTTCTTTATAATATTCCCTTAATTTTTTTGCTTCCTCAAATGACAATCCCTCTTCTTTAAGTGTTGCCCTTGCTTCTAATACAATCTGCTCTGATTCCTTAAATGTGTCATCACCCATCTTATAGAAAATGGTTGCTTTCTTTTCCTGTTCTATGTTCTCCACTGCCTGAAATACTTTAAGGAGCTTTTCCATTTCATCAACTATTACCTTTTTTGCCTTAAGTAGCACTGACACCTTTTTTCTCAAATCTTTTTGCACGTCAGATATTTGTTCCACATCAGTAACGTCATACTTTGCAAGGAATAAATACTGCTTTTGTAATAACTTAAACTTCTTAACATCCTTCCTGTATTTCCATACCTGTGAGTATGGTTGTTTTCTTATTTTTCCCAAACGATACATTTCCCTAAAATACTGTCTTTGCAATCCTGTCATCCTCGTTTTTCTTACTTTTTTTGACTTAAATCTTCTGACTCTTGGAGATCTTACTATCTGATTACTTCTATAAGTATTAAGATTTTCCTTTACAATTCTTTCTTTTAATTCATCAATTCCATAGCCCTGTCCTAACGTCTTTGTACGTCTGAATCTTTCCATTCCCGGTGGTTTCACTGCCAGATACTTTCCCTGCTTTATTTCATAACCTTCTGCTTCTAACATTTGAAGAAACATTGAATAATCCGCAGCCCTTAATACACATGCATCTATATCCTGTTTTATTTGCTCATTCCATATAAACGGTCCGTCCTTTAAAACATCCCATTCTTTTTTGTCTGTCTTTTCAATTGATTTCTCCAGTGTTGAAAGATTGTACTTTTCACATATTCTGTCTATTCTTGGCTGAATGTTTTTTTCCCAATCACCTTTTTTGTAATGATATTTATATCCGTCTGTGAAACGCACACTATTCCAGATGATGTGACCATGAATGTGGTCTGTGTTGGTATGAACTGCATATACTACCTCGTAGTCGCTTTCCAGATACTCGTGAACAAATTCTTCTATAACCTTCATTGCTGTATCTCCATCACACTCATTTTCTTCAAACGAAATGATGAGATGATACCCCTGTCTTTTGTCCATTTTTCCATAAAGTCTTTTTGTCTCCTTCATACACTCATAGGCATTTTCTTTTATGCAGTTAACACTTCCTGTAAGCAGACCATTCATGGTCTTTTCATCCTTTAAAATGTAATCAATTGCCACCTGCAGATGTGAGCCTTTAGAACGGTGATGGCTATTCATGTGTAATATTCTGCTAATCGCCATACTTTTCCATAAAAGCTCCCACCTTAAGATTCAGTAATCGCATGTACTCCATAAGCCTTGTCTTATCACTGTCCATATACAAACCACTGTTATTATTGCGGACAATCTGATTAACGTTATTACCTATGTGATTGACCTCATTAATCAGTTTAAGAATATGTTTTCTCATATCAGGATTTGGCATCTTTATGTTTGAAATCGCATATCTGACATAGGCTGAGAAATTCATGTTACAGGCACTTGCATTTTCCTTTACTATCTGATATTCCCTGTCATTGAATCTTATAAGTTTTGTAATGTCTCTTTTATCTGAACTCATATATCCACCTTCCTTCTGTAAAATAATGTAGGCTATGTCTTTTGCAAGATACGCATTTGTATATACAAATGCATTCTTGTTGTGGCATATCCCCAAACCCCTTTTATTTATCTAACCTTTACTTCCTCGGCTATTTTTATGTCCTTATCTTTCTTAAAATTTAAGAACTCTAACTTGTCTGAATATGTACTGCTTTTTCTAAAATCAACCAACTGCTTATCCCTTAGGCTGAAATACCTCCCCTTATCTGGACCAACAATAATGTGGTCCAGAAGAGGTATTCCCACCAGATTGCAAATATCAACTAGCTTTGCCGTAGTTCTAATGTCTTCCTTTGATGGTTCTAAAATGTTGGATGGATGGTTATGCAAAATCATCATATTTGCTGCATTTGACAATATTGCTGACTTAAGTATTTCTCTTGGCGAAGCAATTGTAGTATCTATTGCTCCAATGCTTACCAGATTGAAATTCAATGGCTGAAGCTTACTGTTAAAATTGATTACACATAAAGCTTCACGATCCATATCCCTTATGTAATCTCCAACTACCATTGCCACCTTTTCAGGGGATGTAAGTTGTTCTTCTGATAGCAGCGGTCGTTCCTTTACAAGTCTAATTGATACCTGATTTATCTTTTCCATCTGCAATCACCTCAACTTTAATGAAAAACTCTTCATCCGAACTGCAGTTAGCAACTTCACTTTTTATCCTCTCTGCCAATTCTTTTTGAAAATCTTCTATGACTATCTGCCCTCTCTTTCCGGACTTGATATTGCTCCACGGTCAACGTCATCAAGACTCTTATTTATTGTGTCTGTTGCAAGTCTTAATGTTCTTAAATCCTTGTCGTAGCAATATACCTGATTTGAAAGGCGGTCATTAATGTCTACCTGATCCATATTGATTTCATATACCATTTCTGCAAGTTCATCCGGCGAACTAAAATCTGCTGACACTGCAATAACCTCATGGACACTTGAAGGTAAAATGTATAAGTCACTTCCAACCTTTTCAGCTAATTCATGAAGTGGCTCTTCGTATAAAATTGAAGCTGCTCCATACAATTTACTTTCGTTTGTAATTACATACATTGAATGTTCATTAGGTGTTTCCATCATTACTTCATTGAATTCTTCCTGCATTTCTTCACCCAATTCACTTTCACCAAATATAATTTCACTAATGACTTCATTCATGTTCTTAATTGACACCGGGAATAATTCCTTTGTGTTCTTATTTGCTGCATTGTATAAGTCATTTTCTGTAAGACCTTCCTTTGCTGCTAAATCATTGTTAACAAGATTTGTATATGTTCCTAATGAATCATTTCCAAGATTCCATCTGTACACAATTGCAAGGTCTTCAAATTCTCTGTGTGGGACAGTATTTAACAGTTCCCTGTTCTGCTCAGCATTTATTAGAGAAAAGAAAACCTTATCTTTTAATTTTGATGTATCCAGACATTCTTCCTTAATCTGACTGTTAAATGACTTAATTCCATATTCCATTGTTTCTGCTGCCATTCTTGCAACCTCCTCGTAATCACCTGTTTTCTCGTATTTCTCATATAAGTCATTTACATACAATGTTGGTGTTGCATTTTTTAATCCCGGTATGTCCAACATGTTCAAACCATCAACCTCACGGTTAGTCTTATTAACTTTTCTGATTACAACTTCACAATCCTTGTATTTTTCATCCATGTAATCTTTAATGTCATCCTTAATTCTTTCCTTAAATTCTTCGTAATTTAAATTCATAATCGTCCTCCTAAAAATTTTGTAAATTCTACTGTTTGCTCTTTTCCTCTCTACGGTGGAATAAGTAAAATGCTTTCACTTTTCATATGACACCTCTATTTTTGCAATAAAAAATGCCCTACTGAAAAACAGTTAGTTTCTAAAACTACTGCTCTCAATAAGGCATTTATTTATTTTTGATTTAAAGTTTTAAGGTTTGTTGGTCTCAAACTTTATAGTTATATTTTACTATTGCAGTGTGTCTATGTCGAATTCTGACGTGGATGGAAATTAGAAGAAAACACCATATATTGGTTGAAATTTTGAAATGATGGGTAATAGAAAAGGTTGGGACCCGAGGTCCCAACCTGAAACATTATAAATTTATGTATTGACTGATCCATTCATCAAGAAACTTCATTTGCTTTTCTGTGTGAAACCAATGTTCACCATCTTGCATTATAGTAAGTGTGGCATTAATTTTATTGGCAAAACCTGAAATTGTTTCATAAGATGTAAGATTATCTTTACCACCATATAAAATATGTGTAGGAATTTTCCATTTAATAGGATTCTCTTTTACATAACAAAGGTACTCCCATGAAAGAGTTTCACCAAAATCTGTTTTAATCTCTTTTTGATTACAAAGATCCTTTTCAGTTATATTTCCCCACATCATCATATCTGAAATAAGCTTTTCCATATCTACAATTGGCGAAAGAAAATATGCTTTAGCAATTCTTTTATCTGCTAACGAATTCATTGCAAAAAATGCACCTATACTACTAGCAATTATCTCTACTGACTTGTATTTATGATAAATTTTATCAAAAAATTCTGGAAATTCCTTCTTTGCTTCCCATGGATTCTTTGACATGTAATCAAAGCCTATTACGTCACAATCTTTGAAAATAGTAATATAATGTGTAGCGTCTTTTGAACTACCACCTTTTCCATGAATATATATAATAGCTTTATCCATATTTTTTCTCCATAAAATAATAATTTATTCAAATATAAAGTTATCAATCCGACATCTTTTCATTAATTTCATCCAATAAATAAATTGTTTTATATATCTTATTACAACTCTTACACTGCCAGTCACAATTATTCTTTTTAGCCTTTTTATGTAGTAATTCCAGTTTACTGCCACATATTGGGCATTCCGACTTTTCATATTTCCATAAACTTTTCAAAAAATTTAGAGCCTCATTTCTGTTTTCAAAATTAAGGTCGTTCAATATTACTCTATCCAAGAAATTTACCTCCTAAATTAGAATTTGCACATTTCTACAAGCGATGCGCAGCTACACTGAATTGGCTGACGGGAGCTTGCTCACAGTCAGACACATTCAAGTGTTGATGCATAGCGCGACAGCGCGACATGAGCATGAAGCAAAGCGAAATGCGAATGCATCGCGTAGATAAACTGGAAGTTTCTGTTGCTTATCTTGATTTTTATATAAAGCCTCTTTTTTTTGCTTCTTCAATCAATATAGGTTGAATTAAAGGATATGTCCAATTATCAACTAACTTATCTGAAATCAATATTTTCTCAATCTCACAATGTAATTCCACGAATGAGCTAATGTCTGCAATAAATAACATTCCAAAAGTTTCATCATCAATATTTTCATTTACTCGTGTCTTTCCTTTAACAGAATACACACATATTGGTTCAATTTTAAAATCAATTGCCCCTGTTTCTTCTTGTAATTCTCTTTTGGCTGTTTCAAAAATACTTTCTCCAGGTTCTCTGTGACCGCCTGGCACTTCATAAGTCTCTCTTTCTTTGTGTTTACAGAATACCCACTTGTTGTCTGTTTTTGATATTATTACTGCAAACTTCAAAAGTTCATCTGCGACATTGTCATAAAATTTAACTTCTACCATTCTACCAATACCTCGTCAAATTCTAATTGTTATTCTAATCATTCAATCTTAACCTGCTTATCACGGCTCCATCATCATCTTTTCCTACCACTTCGAATCCATTACCAAGACAAAGCTTTTCTGATGCTTTATTATCTGGATGCCATGAAGCATAAATGTGATTAGCTTCTCCATATGGAAAAGTTTTAATATACTCAATTAACATTTTAATTACTTCTTTTCCATATCCGTTCTGCTGATATTTTTTATCAATCATCAATCTATAGATTTCATATCCTGGATTTTCATCATAATCACACTCTTTTTCATATGTAATCATTACAAATCCCATCATTTCATTATCTTTATAAATTGCCTTAGGAATACATCTATAATAATTATCAGCATCTTCTTTATTAGCATCTGAGTGAGCAAACGCTTCTGCCAAACTAAAAATATTAGGATTTACAAATGACTTCTGCCAATCATACACATCTAGTTCAATACATTGTTGCCAATTGTAATGCCTAACTTCCTTTAACTCTATCATTATTTTCTCTCCTTCTTATAAACTAACATTCCATTTCCATATGGATCATCCTCTGCGCCCATTTCCTTTTCAACAAAAGTATATCCGCCTTTTTCAAGTACTCGCGCTGATGCTACATTACCAAATACGACACGTCCCCAGACAACCGCTGAATCAAGGTTATCAAATGAGAACTGTGTCATCGCATTTAGCAATTCTGTAGCATATCCGTTTCCTTTGTACTTTTCAGTTATCTGGTATCCAATCTCTACTTCATTCTCTTTTACTTCAGTTTCACTTACTCCTGTATCACCTATAAGTTCTCCTGTCCTTTTTAATTCAACAGCCAAAACATATGGCATTCGATTATTGTTTGCGCAGTCCAGATAAAAATCTATTGCTCCTATAGCCTCATTTATGTCTATATAGCTTTCGTTTGGGAACCATTTTTTTACTGCTTCTTCCCGATGATTTAGATACAGTTGTTCTGCATCTTCTTTTTTAAACTTTCTAATTATCAAATGTTCTGTTTCAAAAATAATATCCATATAATCTCCTCGGTTTTCCACTCTCGTACTCTTTACTTTTCTCTAATCCACTCTAATATATGCTCTGCCACTTCTCTCGGACTTTTGTTTGTAATATCAAATGTATCAAACTTTGTACCATTAAACTCATTGTGAGTTCTAAAGTACTCGTTATAATTAATTGAACCATTAATCCAATCTTCATCTGTAATATGACGTCCTTCTGTCATATGTTGTCTTATTACATCTGGATCAGCTGTAAGTGCTAATACCTTTATTTCAGAAAAATATCTTGCACCATATCCTTTACCAAGTTTATCAACATTTCCTGCACTAGTCCAAATAGTCGGTTTGTTGGCCTGATTGTTATTTCTAGATATCTGATATATCTGTTCTAACATATAATAATTGTCATCATCCGTCTGTGGATGCATCAAATTATTAAACTGATCTACCTCTTGAACAATAATTTCATCTGTCATCTTTTGTAACTCCTGTGCTGCAGTGGTTTTCCCAATCCCACTACAACCAGTCAAAATATATAAAGGTAATTTTTTAAATTCCCATATATAGCCACACTTTGGACATTTTATTTTATTTCCAGTTACTTCTTTATCCCACTCATGATTTCCACAATTAGAACATATACTTATCATTTTATTATCTCCTTCAATTTTTCAAAATCTTCTGTACCTGTTGCCCAAATAATAGCTGGTATTTTAGTGCTACCTATTTGTCTATATAATTCAAGTCTATGTCTACCATCGCACACATAAAAAGTCCCATCACTTCTATACTCTATTATTAGTGGTGGGGGATTCCATCTTTCCATATCATTTTTCATAGAATCTACTCTATAGAAAAAATAATCTATATCATTACTTTGTGATAGATATTCAGGTGCACCAGATTTTATATTTTCCAACAGTTCAATATCAAAATCGATTATTTCTGTATACAACCTTGTTTCTTTTAATAATCCATCTGCTAGTGCAATGTTATTGCCATCATTTCGTAAAAACAACTGTATCCATTGTTCAATTTTTCCTTTTTTGCAATATTCTATTGCAACATCCATAACACCGTATTTCATAATCTCCTCATTTACATTTGGCTATCATCACTATAAACTGGAATTTGCGCATGTTCAACAAATTAGAGTGTCTTGGCCTATTTATCCAATTGAGCAAAGTTTCCCGCGAAGAATGTAACCAATCTTCTCATAGCAAGCATTCGATGCGGCGTAGTCCGCATCTGTGTAAAGCATCGGAAGGCATCCTTCCGCTTCAGCCATCTTGGAAACCTGATAAACAAGATTATCTGCATAATGTTTTCTTCGGTGTTCAGGTCGTGTAAAAACCAATCCAACACTTGCCAGTTCACCTTTCGGATTGTAAGAGCAAGACGCCACATGATTTCCTTGCGAATCCTTCCAAAAGAATGTTTTTCCTTCTTTTATTTTTATTTCCGCACACTCCAAACAGCCTTTTCGGTCCATCTTATCTACGCCTGTTTCTTCATGAAACATTTCAGCAAAATAGGCAAGTTCTTCCTTATCATTCATCTCGCACCTACAGATTTCGCCCTCTGCAATTTCATCCGGTTTTATTGGATTTGGACAGTCATAAGCAAACATATTTGTCTTTACCGATAAATTTATTCCATCCTTCAACGCTCTTTTAATAAAATAATCTGAAAGTTCATATTTAAGATTAAAAGTATGTTCCTTGTTCATCAGATTATTTTCAAACAAAAGCCTGTACGCTTTTTCCATTTCCTCTTCCGTTGCATCATCTGCCGTCCATATCCAAGCCGGAAACGGCTCTGTTGAAAAGCAAATGATTAATCGTTCATGGTCAGATAACAGTAACTTGCACGGTCCGTCAATAATACGTCTCAATACAAAAAATGTATATTTATCACCTTCTAATAATTTATAATCTCTTTCATCTACATAATTGTCCATATCTAATTTTTATTCTCCTACAAATTCAAATTTATCTCTCTAATTGTCTTACATTATATCACAAAAGCATCAACAAAAAATCCCTAGTTACACCTAAATGTAACTAGGAATATATTATTAGTTTTCGCGATTATTACTTTTTTGCAATAGCTGCCTGTATGATGGCACCGAAGGATATACACTATCAAAAGTATATAGACGTATTTCATCAATTATTTTTGTTTAAGATTATATCATTTTACAGATTATTTATATAAAATACTTCGAATTGTATCATTAGATAGTCCATATTCCTCCGCAAGTTTGCAAATTGTTTTTAATGTACTTCTTAACAACCAAAACTCTATCTACAATGTTTATATTTTACATCATTATATTTTCAATTTTTTTATTATTTCTGTATCTCGATACTTTCTATATATATTTTTTGCACTAGTAATTGTATTTACAGAATCGTGTAAATAATCAGGTAAAGCAATTTCTAACGCCCCAATTTTTTCTCCTATTTTCATAAGTTTTTCATAATTCATTGGCAAGCCTAGTTCAATCACTCCACTATCTAATATAATTCTCTTGTCCGACATGTTATAATACTCTTTGTATTCTGTACTTTTCTGTACAATATGAGGCAAGGCTAAAAGCATATCTCCCTCATCTGAAAATGTTGTTAAACAATTTACAGGAGACATGATACATAACTTAATTGACATATTATTCTCCACTATTTTCTAAACAATCATTTCTATTATTCGATAACTCTTGTACAAATATTTTTCATAACATAATAAACTATAACTACATTAATAGATATTTCTTTGCTTTTCTCGAATAAATAAGACCAATATTTGTTATTCTCCAAAATTTGTCGCTTTTTTTTCCCCTATATAATTCTAATGTTATGATTTCATCTTCTAACCCTATCTCTTTAATTTGATTAATTTCGTCTATATAATAAATATTGTTATTTTTTATATTTTTTAAAATGCATATATCTGAATTAATTTCTATAAATTGAAACCATGAACTAACAATTTCACACTCTTGTTGAATTTCTTCCTCCGGCTCCAACCATATGCTTCTCTTTCCCATCACTTTAGGTCTATCAATTTTTGTTTTTATTAATGCTACTTTTGATGATTTTTTTTGTATCTTTAATAATTCCGCTTCAAGAACATTAAAATTAATATTTTTGATATCATCATTATTAGTTTTATCCAAACACCACTCAATGTATATCCTAGTATTTCTAACAATTTCTTGAATCTCTTTAGTTGTATAATCCAAATAGACTCTTGGGAACCAATACACAATAAATTTTTCTATATGATCCTTTGTAATTTCTATCAATTGATAAATTTGCTCATGTAGAAACAAATATTTA
>NZ_DBLZZO010000044.1:0-12586 GCF_057858645.1 Eubacterium sp. | reverse complement strand
AAGAGAAACCCGACAGGGTTTATTTGGCATACAAAAAAGTAGATAATAATCGTATAGAAAAAGAGAAAAGGAAAGTTGCCAACGATTACTTGACACAAACTGTTTTATTAGTTTGGTTGACACTAAAAAATATCTATGTTAAAATATTTTTCGTTGACAAAGGCATTGAATGTGCAAAGTAGGATATTTTTATTCTTTAAGAGAGAAAGACTCATCGGCTGGAAGGTCTTTTAAGTAACAAAAATATTTGAATTTCCCACAGGAGCCTCACTTGTGAAATCAAAGTAGCATGTGACGTTTAATACGCGTTAAGTATTTTGAGAGTTCACGTTTGTGAAAATAAGGGTGGTACCGCGGATAGATATTTCGTCCCTGCATTTTTATGCAGGGACTTTTCTTTTGCATAAAAATTTTTTAATTTTACATTTGTTACCGTAAATATTAAATGGAAAACAAAGTGTAAAAAATCTACTATATCTTATAGAAAGGATACTGTACAATGAAGGAAAGATTAGAAGCAATTAGAGAACAGGCAATTGCAAAAATCAAAGATGCCAAGGACATTAGTGTACTTAATGATGTAAGAGTAGAGATTCTTGGTAAAAAAGGACAGCTTACTGAAGTATTAAAAGGTATGAAGGATGTTGCCCCTGAAGACAGACCAAAAGTTGGTCAGCTTGTAAATGATACAAGAAAGCGTATTGAAGAAGAATTAGAAAATGTAAAGAAAGACCTTGAAGCAAAAGCAAGAGAGGCTAAGCTTAAAGCAGAAGTTATTGATGTTACTTTACCTGCAAAGAAAAATAAAGTGGGTCATAAGCATCCAAATACTTTAGCTTTAGAAGAACTTGAAAGAATTTTCGTAGGAATGGGTTACGAAGTTGTTGAAGGGCCTGAAGTTGAATTTGACCATTACAACTTTGAAGCTTTAAATATACCTGAAAATCATCCTGCAAAAGATGAACAGGATACATTTTATATAAATAAAAATATCGTACTTAGAACTCAGACTTCATCAGTTCAGGCAAGAGTAATGGAAAAAACTCAGCCACCTATTAGAATTGTTAGTCCGGGGAGAGTATTTAGATCAGACCAGGTAGATGCAACTCATTCACCATCATTCCACCAGATTGAAGGTTTGGTAATTGATAAGAATGTAACTATGGCTGATTTAAAGGGTACTTTAGAGCAGTTTGCAAAAGAACTTTTTGGTGAAAATACAAAGATTAAGTTTAGACCACATCACTTCCCATTTACAGAACCAAGTGCAGAAGTTGACGTTACATGCTTTAAGTGTGGCGGTAAAGGATGTAGATTCTGTAAGGGTGAAGGCTGGATTGAAATTCTTGGTTGTGGTATGGTTCATCCACATGTACTTGAAATGGGTGGAATTGACCCTAATGAATATCAGGGATTTGCATTTGGTGTAGGTCTTGAAAGAATCGCATTACTTAAATACGAAATCGATGACATGAGATTATTATATGAGAACGATGACCGTTTCTTAAATCAGTTTTAATTAAAGGAGGGAATTATAATGAATACACCACTATCATGGATTAAGGCATACGTTCCTGACCTTGAATGTACTGATCAGGAATACATGGATGCAATGACTTTATCAGGAACAAAGTGCGAAGGTTTTGAAAGACTTGACGCTGACCTTGATAAAATTGTTGTTGGACAAATTGAAAAAATTGAAAAGCACCCTGATGCAGATAAATTAGTTATTTGCCAGGTTAATATTGGAACAGAAACAACTCAGATCGTTACAGGTGCAACAAATGTAAAAGAAGGATTAAAAGTACCTGTTGTATTAGACGGTGGTAGAGTTGCAGGAGGACATGACGGAAAGAAGACTCCTGGTGGAATTAAAATCAAAAAAGGAAAACTTCGTGGTGTTGAATCAAACGGAATGATGTGTTCTATTGAAGAATTAGGTTCAACTACAGAATTTTATCCTGAAGCACCTGAAAACGGAATTTATATTTTTGATGACAGTGTAGAAGTAGGAGCTGATGCTGTAGAAGTATTAGGTTTACATGATACAGTTTTTGAATATGAAATTACATCTAACAGAGTAGATTGCTATAGCGTATTAGGAATTGCTAGAGAAGCTGCAGCAACATTTAGAAAGCCATTTGTTGCTCCTGAAGTTAAGGCTGTTGGAACAACAGGTGATGTAAATGACTACATCAAAGTAGAAGTAAAGGATGCAGAGCTTTGCCCAAGATACTGTGCTAAGGTTGTTAAAAATGTAAAGATTGCTCCATCACCTGAATGGATGCAGAGAAGACTTAGTGCCTGTGGTATCAGACCAATTAATAACTTAGTTGATATTACAAACTATGTTATGGAAGAATTTGGTCAGCCAATGCATGCGTATGATCTTTCAACAATCAAGGGAAACAAGATTGTGGTACGTCGTGCAGAAGACGGTGAAAAATTCACAACATTAGATGGACAGGAAAGAACATTAGACAGAGATATGCTTATGATTTGTGATGAAGAAAAAGCAATTGGTTTAGCTGGAATCATGGGTGGAGAAAACTCAATGATTACAGATGATGTTCAGGATATGTTATTTGAAGCTGCATGCTTTGATGGTACAAATATCCGTCTTTCATCTAAGAGAGTTGGTCTTAGAACTGACGCATCAGGAAAGTTTGAAAAAGGACTTGATCCTAACAATGCAGAAGCAGCTATTAACAGAGCATGCCAGTTAATCGAAGAATTAGGCGCAGGTGAAGTAGTTGAAGGAATGGTTGATTTCTATCCTGAAAAGAAGGAAGAACATCAGATTAAATTTGATCCTGATTATGTAAATAATCTTATTGGATTTGATTTAACAGAAGAAGAAATGATTAGCTACTTCCCAGCTTTAGAATTAGAATATGATAAAGAAACAAAGATGATTACAGTTCCTACATTTAGACAGGACTTAATCGGCATGTGTGATATTGCAGAAGAAATTACAAGATTCTACGGATATGATAAGATTCCTACAACATTACCTTCAGGAGAGGCAACTTCAGGAAAATTATCAGAAAAATTAAGAATTGATGAACTTGCAAGAAGTGTTGCTTTATACTGTGGTTTCTCACAAGGAATGACATATTCATTTGAAAGTCCAAAGGTATTTGATAAATTACTTTTACCTGAAGACAGTGAATTAAGAAAAACAGTTACAATTTCAAATCCTTTAGGAGAAGACTTCAGTGTTATGAGAACAACATCTCTTAACGGTATGCTTACATCACTTGCGACAAACTACAACAGACGTAACAAAGATGTAAGATTATTTGAAATGGGTAATATTTATATTCCAAAGGCATTACCTGTAACTGACCTTCCAGATGAAAGAATGCAGTTTACATTAGGATTCTACGGAGATGGAGATTTCTTCACAATGAAAGGTGTTGTAGAAGAATTTTTAGGACAGGTTGGAATTGACAAAGACATTTCTTACGATGCAAAGGCTGGTAAGACATTCTTACATCCTGGCAGACAGGCAAATGTTGTATACAATGACACAGTTATTGGATACTTAGGAGAAGTTCATCCAACAGTTTGCGAAAATTACAATATGAAAACAAGAGCATATGTTGCTGTTATTGATATGCCATACATTTACGAAATGGCTAACTT
Source organism: Eubacterium sp. (assembly GCF_057858645.1). Taxonomy (NCBI): domain Bacteria; kingdom Bacillati; phylum Bacillota; class Clostridia; order Eubacteriales; family Eubacteriaceae; genus Eubacterium; species Eubacterium sp. The sequence goes on along the minus strand of NZ_DBLZZO010000044.1, from coordinate 8,938 downwards.
TGATAAGAAGTATGAAGGAATTGCAAAATTCCCTGCTGTTTCACGTGATATTTCAATGGTTGTACCAAAAGAAATTTTAGTTGGTGACATTGAAGCAGTTATTAAGCAGCGTGGTGGAAAAATCCTTGAAAGCTATAGCTTATTTGACATTTACGAAGGTGATCAGATTGAAAAAGGATTTAAGTCAGTTGCTTACAATATTGTATTTAGAGCAAAAGACAGAACTCTTGAAGAAAACGACATTGCAGGAGCAATGAAGAAAATTCTTAACGGATTAGAGCGTTTAGGAATCCAGTTAAGAGGCTAGGGTTTGACTATTATCCGATAAATGTTTATAGTCGAATAGTTATATTAAAAATATAAAAAAGATGAGTATTATTTTTTCCATATGAAGTGGGAGAGAAATATTCATCTTTTTTTGCTAGAAGAAATACTTTATTCCACCAACTAATGACAAAAATATAAGAATAGTGTAAAATAGATTAGTTGAAAATAATATGCAAGGAATGGTTTAATATGAAATTTGTAATTCAAAGAGTAAATAATGCAAGTGTAACAATTGATGAAAAAATTGTTGGAAAAATCAATAAAGGTTTTTTAGTGTTTATTGGGGTGTCAAATGATGATACAAAAGAAATCGCTGATAAGATGATTAAGAAATTAATAGGTATGCGTATATTTGATGATGAAAACGGAAAGACCAATTTGGCTTTAGCAGATGTTGATGGAGAACTTTTATTAGTGTCTCAGTTTACATTGTATGCAAATTGTAAAAAAGGCAACAGACCATCTTTTATTAATGCAGGTGCACCTGACATGGCAAATGAAATGTATGAGTACATAATTGAAAAATGCAGGGAAATGGTTAAGGTTGTTGAAACAGGCGAGTTTGGCGCTGATATGAAAGTTAAACTTGAAAATGACGGTCCATTTACAATAGTATTAGATAGTGAACAGCTATAAAAAGTCCCTTTAATGTTGGAATATATTATTTAAAAAATTTAAAGTTAGTGTAAAAACAAAAATTATATTTGATAGTTTTAAGTATAGATGAAAAGAGGAACAGTTATGAGTGACGCAGATAAAATGAGTTTACATGATTATTATTATGATTTACCGGAAGAATTAATTGCACAGGATCCATTAGAAGACAGAAGTAGTTCAAGATTAATGGTTCTTAACAAGAATACAGGTGAAGTGCAACATCATATTTTTAAGGAAATAATAGACTATTTACATGAAGGTGACTGCCTTGTTATAAATGACACAAAGGTGTTGCCGGCAAGACTTTATGGTAGCAAAGTAGGTACTAATGCAAAGATTGAAGTTTTATTATTAAAGAGACGTGAAAATGACGTTTGGGAAACTTTAGTAAAGCCTGGAAAGAAGTGTAAGCCGGGAACTGTTATTAGTTTTGGTGATGGACTTTTAATGGGTGAAGTAATAGACGTGGTTGAAGAAGGCAATCGTCTTATTCAGTTTAAGTACGAGGGAATATTTGAAGAGGTGTTGGATCAGCTTGGAGAAATGCCACTTCCACCTTATATTACACACAAGCTTGAAGACAAAAACAGATATCAGACAGTTTATGCAAAGTATGAAGGTTCCGCAGCTGCACCAACAGCAGGTCTTCATTTTACAAAGGAGTTGCTGGAGCAGATTAAGGAAAAAGGTGTAAAGATTGCACACGTTACACTTCATGTTGGACTTGGAACTTTTAGACCTGTAAAGGTAGAAAATATTCTGGAACATCATATGCATTCTGAATTTTATATGGTGGACGAAGAAGATGCCAAAATGATAAATGATACAAAGGCAAATGGTGGACGAGTTATTTCTGTTGGAACAACCAGCACAAGAACTCTTGAAACTGTGGCAGACGAAAATGGTGTGATTCATGCCGGCAGTGGTTGGACACAGATTTTTATTTATCCGGGATACAAATTTAAGGCAATTGACTGCCTTATTACTAACTTCCATTTGCCAGAATCAACATTATTAATGCTTGTATCGGCGTTGGCTGGAAGAGACAATATTCTTAATGCTTACAAAACTGCTGTAGAAGAAAAGTATAGATTCTTTAGTTTTGGTGATGCAATGTTTATTACTAATGAAAGTGATGTAAAGTAATAGAATAAACTTTATAAGGGTGAAAATATGAGAGGATACAATGTAATAGTAGTATATAATGAAAATGCAGATAAAATATTGATGTGTAAAAGAAAAAAAGATCCGTATAAGGGATTAGCAAATTTTGTGGGTGGAAAAATAGAAAAAAACGAAAATGGACTTGATGCTGCATATAGAGAACTTGAAGAAGAAACAACCATAACAAAAGATGATATTATGCTTTTACATATAATGGATTTTACATATTATATTGAAAACTATTACCTTGAAGTTTATGTTGGAAAGTTAAATAAAATAGTAGATGTTAATGGCACAGAAAACAAATTGTTTTGGTCTACATTGGATAATAACTTTTTTGATGAAACACAATATGCCGGAGAGGGAAATATTGGACATATTGTTCAACATATTGAAACACTTAAAGGCGAGCTATTACATTTTTAAAATTAAATAATCAATTAATTAGGCGAAAATATTATAGAATCTTCTTAAATTAAAAAAACTATGATGTTTTCGCTTATTTTTTTCATAATATATGTAAACACCATTTTCGAAAATGAAAAAATTTAAAGTTTAGAAAGTGATACCTTGAATAAGAAGTGTATTAAATGATATGATGGTAGCAGTTTGTAGGTTAAACGGATGATAGAAAATATATGACATTGCAAATTGGTTATTAGAAAACGAATAATTTATCAAAAGAAAGAATAAGAAATTATGGAAAAATATACAGTAAAAAAAGTTATAAATAAAAAAGATATAAACGTTGAGGTACCAGGGTCAAAAAGTATTACAAACAGAGCATTAATGTTAGCTGCAATTTCAAATGGAAAATGTAAGCTTAGTGGCGTTTTATTTAGTGATGATTCAAGAGCTTTTTTGGACTGCCTGGATAAACTTGGCTTTAAACTGGAAATTGATGAAAATGCAAAAACAGTTGTGATTCAAGGGGAGAACGGAAGAATTCCAAATAATGAAGCTACAATAAATGTTAGAAGTGCAGGAACTGCAGCAAGATTTATGACGGTGTTACTTGCCGTATGTGGTGGGAAATATACATTAGAATCTTCTGAGCAAATGAAAAAAAGACCAATGAGTGAGTTACTTAACAAGCTTATGGAAAATGGTGTAGAAATAGAATATTTAGAAAAAGAAGGACATTTTCCTTTTAAATTAAATTCAAAGGGGATAGGTGAAATAAAAATATCAATCGATACTTCTAAAAGTAGTCAGTATGCAAGTGCATTGCTTATGGCAGCTGCAGTTAACGGAATGGAAGTTAATCTGACAGGTTCGAGACCAAATGGTGCTTACATAAAGATTACCCTTAGAATGTTAGAACAGTTTGGCGTTAAATTTGAAAAAAATAACAATACATATAACATAAAAAAACAGGAAGTAAAATTGGATGCTTATGAGGTTGAGCCTGATATGTCGGCAGCATGCTATTTTTATGCCATGGCAATTTTACTTAAAGTGAAAAGTGTTGTAAAAGGTATTCATTTAAACTCCATGCAGGGTGATATTAAGTTTTTAACGGTTTTGGAAAAGTTAGGCTGTAAATTAACAGATACATCTGCTGGTGTTGAAGTTGATGGAGCAAGTATTGACAGCTATCCGGGAATCGAAATTGATATGTCTGACTTTTCAGATCAGGCACTGACAATGGCTGTTGTAGCTGCATTTGCAAATTCAAAAACTATTATTAAAAATATAGGACACATTAGAGGACAGGAGTCAGATAGAGTGGCAGTAATTGCAACAGAGCTGAAGAAACTTGGTTGTAAGACAGAAATTATTGAAGAGCCAGAAACTAACGTAGTTATTGAGCCGGGCGTTCTTCATGGATGTGAAATTGACACTTATGAGGATCACCGTGTGGCAATGAGTTTTGCAATGGTAGGGCTTATAATTGATGGTGTTATTATAGACAATCCAATGTGTTGTAGGAAAACATTTGAGAATTATTTTGACGTATTGGAGAGTATTTATTAAAATGTAAGATTTAATATAATAGTAGTGCTATGAATTAAAATCAAATTAAATCTTAATATTAAAATTAAAACGTACAAAAGTATAAATAAATTTAAATTATAAGGAATGTCACTGAAACATTTTACTTACTTTACAATAAGTCATGAGATTAAGTAAATTAAAAATAATTTCCACAAATTAGTAATATGAGATAATATATTTAATAATTTAACTTAGCATTTATATTACGGAATTATGATACAGAAACATTAGGAGAAAACTAGAGATGAACATTAAAAAAGCAGCAATATTAGGAGCTGGAGCTGTGGGTTCTTACGTTATATGGGGACTATCAAATAAGGACGGCATTGAATTAGGTGTTGTTGCAAAAGACGAACGAAATAAAAGATTAAAGAATGAAGGAATTACAATAAACGGTGTTAAATATACTCCAAATGTTTGGACACCAAAGGAGGCAAAGGATGCTGACCTTTTAATAGTATGTTTAAAATATGGCAACCTGCCTGATACATTAGATGACATAGAGAAGATTGTAGGTGAAAACACAATTGTAATGAGTCTTATGAATGGTGTGGATAGTGAGGAGATTATTGGAAAAAGAATTAACCCTAACAATATTTTACATTCTTTTATTAAGGTTGCTTCCCAAAAGAAGGAGGATGGCTATCATTTTGATCCTGAAACAACAATTGGCATAATTCTTGGAGAATTACAGCCACCTTTTGAAAGTGAGAGAATAAAGGCTATAAATCATCTTTTTGCTAATACAGGAATTCATTGGAGAGTGACAGAATTTATACAGGAAGAAATATGGGGCAAATTCAGACTTAATGTTTGCAACAACTTACCACAGGCAATTCTAGGTGCAGGTGTGGGATGTTATCACGACAGTGAGCATATGAGTTTTATTAGAAAAGCATTAAGGGGAGAAGTTGAAAGTATTGCAGAGGCTAAAGGAATAGATTTAAGTAAAATAGACGATTCATCAGGTCGTGGAAGTGCTGTGAAAGCATCAGCACGTTATTCAACATTGCAAGATATAGATGCAGGCAGGCACACAGAAATAGATATGTTTTCAGGGGCGTTGGTACGTATGGGAAAGGAACTTGGAATCCCTACACCATATAATGAATATACTTACCACATGATTAAAGCATTAGAAGAAAAAAATGACGGTATGTTTAATTATGAGGGTGATAATGACAAAGTTACATGGTCAAAATAAAAAATAAGTCAGAAATATTTTGAGTTAGATATTACTTTTCTTACCGGTTTGTCCGGTAAAAAATTTACTTATCAAGCGTATAAAATATTTCTGACTTTTTTAATTTTACCTCTTTTTTAATTTTATGCAATAAAAATTATTTTTTGTGAGTATAACAATTGAATAAGAAAAACTTACAAAAGTATTAGGAGAAAAGGGAGGAGTTTAAATTGAACAAAAAATTATTAAAGTTATGCATTTCAATAGGGGTACTTTGTGGGATTATATTTATATCAAGTGGTAACGTACAGGCAAAAAATCAAAATTATTATGTGAACGGGAGTACGTTAACAGTGACAGGAAAAATTCCTAAAAATGCAAAATTTAAAAATGCAGGGAAAATTAAAAAGGTTGTTGTGAAAAAAGGGGTGAAAAAACTTCCAATAGAACCTTTTAAGAGTTGTAAAAAAGTAAAAGTGTTAGAAGTTCCGGGTGATTTGAAATTTTATGAATCATATTATACTCATTATTATCCGATAACAGTGAATATGGTAAAGTTTAATTCACCATTAACGTCTGAAAAAATGGTATGTTATTACAAAACAAAGACATACAAGGTTAGTAGTAAAGACAAAAAATACAAAAGTTTTAAAGGGATAATATACACAAAAAATGGCAAAAAATTCGTAGCAATGCCAACTGAAATGAAAAAATTAACAATACGAAAAGGGTGTAAAATAATAGATGTGAGCGGAATGACATATGAGTGTAATAATTATGCTAAGTATAATGATTGTGATGATGAGGGAGAAGATACTTCGTGTAAAAAGTTAAAGAAGATTGTATTACCTTCTTCTGTAAGTAAGTATGTTGGAAATGTTGAATTTAATCACATTATACAAGATGCAAAGGTAGTAATGAAAAATAAAAAATTAAAGCGTGATAGCATACAGGTATTATTTAATTTTTTAGGTAAGGATAAATTCTTTTCAACATTAAAAAAGTACATAATTAAAAAAGGAGACTTTTATATTTACAACAAAAGTATATTGGTGGGATATACCGGTTGTATGTCAGTGGTTAATATTCCAGAAGGAGTTAAGTATGGAATCTGTCAGGCGCTAGGAAAACCATATGCAACATATGTAGTTTATGACCCAACGTATGCTATGATAAAGAAAGTAAATTTCCCATCATCGTATAAAGGAAAAAAATCTGATATTTGGAAAAAAAATAAGGATTGTTATGATTTTAATAATGAAATTGTAAAATGTGATCCTAAGCTATTTAAAATAGAAAGAGAATTATATTATTGCAAACATTACAAATCAAAAAAGGTAAAATTTGTAGCAACGAATGATTGTATAATGTCGTTTGACACAGGTGGAGGTATAAAAGTTTATGACATAAATGGTAATCTTTTACCTGATGCATCTTATTATAGTATAAAACTCAAAGAAGGTGAAAGTTTTACAGTACAGGTACCAGGGGATAAATTCTTTAAAAAATATGATTTTTTTGAAATTGGCGAAGTTGAAATGAAATTATATAATCAAAAAAATATATTTGAGTTTACTGATACGTATGACGAATTAATTATTGGTACAGGAGAACCACAATATTGGAATTTTTCTGTAAAAAAACAAAGAGCATATGTATCTCTAGTTTTTGGAGAAAACATAACCGGTAAAAAAATAAATGTTAATGTTAAATTACAAAAAAAGGAGAATAACAAGTGGAGCGATGTTACACATAATATAGGTAATTGGGAAGAAAATAAAAAATTAATAGAATGTGAATTACCAAAAGGTGAATATAGAGTTTACTTAGAAAGTCCTCTTGATTCTCAATACGAAATAAATACTCATCTGTATGGTATTAATAGAACACCAATATGCAAAGACAGGGGAAAGGCTGCTGATATAAGCGGTAATGATTATAACGAATTTCGTTTCTCATATAATGACGGAAAAGATGCATGGTTTAAATTAAAAAATAACAAAAAGAAGAAAATAATTATTAGTATTAATTCTATATGGGATGGAAAAGTTAAAGCTGAAGTGTTTAAGAAAGGTAATAATGTTGCAGAAAAGACAGTTACTCTTGATTGTACAAATCAGCCTGATAAATCAATTTCTAAAAGTATTACAATAGATAAGGGTGAATATTATCTTAGAATCCAGAGAGAAGATGTCTTAGATTATACTAAAGTAGGAATAGAACAAAATTCAATAAAGTAATCTTGAAAGCAAGTAACAAATTATTAATATAGTTGTTACTTGCTTTTCTTGGCATATAAGTAAATAAAGAATAAAATAAACATGTTTATTAATAAATATGTTTATTTTATTATATTATGGAGGAAAAGAAATATGCCTGCAAAAAAGAAAATTTGTGGAACAGTTTTTACTAATGTTTGTTGGTATAGCTGACACTTTTGTTGTAAGTTTTTCCAGTGAAGCAGACATTTCAGGTGTGTCATTAGTTACATCGTTTAACACAGTGTTGCTTTTTTTGTTTATAGCAATATCATCAGGTGGTGCTGTAATTATTAGCCAATATATAGGAAGTAGAAATGAAAAGAAGGCTTCTCAAACATCAAGTAAGTTACTTTTAATTTCAATAATTATATCAGTGGTTTTGTCAGCATTAATTATAATATTCCATTCTCAATTATTAAGACTGCTATTTGGGAAAATTACAAAGGAAGTAATGAGTGCATGTGACAGTTATCTTATAATTACAACATTTTCTTTACCGGCATTAGCAATTTATGATGCAGGAGCAGCTTTATGCAGAAGTATAAAGAAGACTAATGTAACTATGTATATTTCCGTAATATCAAATGTACTTAATGTGGTTGGAAATTGTGTTGGGGTATTTGTTCTGCATATGGGAGTTGCAGGTGTTGCATATCCATCTCTTATTACAAGAATTATTTCAGCAGTTGCAGTGACAATTTATTGTTTTAATGGTAAATTGCCAGTAAGTTATCGTCTGAAATATATCGTTAAATGGATGGGATCATACCAAAAGAAAATTATGCGGATAGCAATTCCAAATGGAGTAGAAAATGGTGTGCATCAGTTAGTAAAAGTAGCCCTTTCAAGTATGGTTGCATTGTTTGGTTTAGTACTTGATATGGGGGTAATTGGCATAGCTATTGGTATGAGCATGGATTTAGTATTTAGAGGAATAATTTTTATTGGAAGATATAAATCAAAGAAGTGGACTCAATTTAAGTTAATATAATTCTTTAATTTTAAATAAAATTTGTGGAGCAATACAAAAGAACATGAATAGAAATAATAAAAATAAATATAATAAATAATTAAAAAATCATCAATACAAAAATAGTTTAAACAATTATTTTGTATTGATGGTTTTAATTTACATAATTAATTAACAACCAATGTTAAAGAAATTACAAATAGTGTTAAATAATTGAGTACAGTTACTAAATTTAAAACACATAGTTATATCCTCCTTATTTCAAATTTGTCTTGGCGAGTCTGTGAAATAAAGTCTGTAAATAGACATTCTATGATAAGTGATGGAACTGTAAGTTCATGAAATGAGCTTGCAGCTCTTGTTTATATAACTAGCATA
>NZ_DBLZZO010000043.1:0-12964 GCF_057858645.1 Eubacterium sp. | reverse complement strand
TATGCTAGTTATATAAACAAGAGCTGCAAGCTCATTTCATGAACTTACAGTTCCATCACTTATCATAGAATGTCTATTTACAGACTTTATTTCACAGACTCCTAAGTTCCTTTTCTTTTAGTGGTACTAAAATGGTACCACTTTGTTTGACTTTTTTTCTTTAGTGCCATTATTTTAGGCTCTTTGGCAGTTACCTCTCAACTTATCAATTCAATCGACGAATCAATTTCTTAAAAGTTTGAATTATCGTTAGAATCTATTCTTGCAAATAAATCTGCCAACATAATATAAAATAAAGAGTATTGAGAAAACTTATATTTCATTACTGAGTTATCGTAATAGATGTTTTCATACATTTTTATTTCTCCATAGGAAGGATCATATATTATTAAATTACATATTTTATGCGATGTTGGATATAAAGAATTAGTAGCAAGTATAAAATTATTAGGTTTTGCAATGTTTAAATGATTTAAAGGAATTTTTAAAGTCATTCCAGAATAATTATTTACAATAATTTGTTTCGCATGTTTTATTCTTCTGTTAACGGTTGATTCGCTTAAGGATACCTCTTCTGCTAAAACTTTAATAGTTCTGCCTTGATTATGTTTATAATATAAATAGAAACATTCGTTAATATCATGTGATTTATTAGTTTTCACTGTTTTTTCCTCCTAATGATTTATATAGGAATATAATTGTTAAATATTGTAAAATAACGCCGAAAGCGTTACTTTATGTATATACAGGAGGTGTTTGAAGATGGAGAAAATAGTAATATTACCTAAAATTCCGATATCAGTAAATACTGCAATAATGACAGATGAAGAAATTCACGAAAAGTTACAAAGAGGATACACAGATGCAGAAGCAGGTAATGTAAGAAGTGCTGCAGAGGTATTTGCAAAATTTAGGGAGAACCATTAGATGGAATATAATGCAGTAATTACAGGGTAAGTAGAGTAGGACATGGAAGAATTTTATAATTGTTTACATACAATTGATAAAAAGATATAATTAACATAAAATTTTATAGAAGGTAGTAGAAAGATAAAAAGCAATCAGGATAATTATATAAGAGAACTGAATACAAATCATGTTATGTTTTCAAAGAGTTTGCAGGTGAAGATAAAAAGAAGGTTATTATTATTGATGCAACCAGAGGTACAGGAAAAGTATCTGTGAGACAGGAAAGTGTAGATGAGTTATTTGATAAAGGCTATAAAATATATCGAAAGAAATAAATAGGGAATTATTAATAAAAAAGAAAGCTAATTACTAATTTTCTTAACAACCTTCAAAACAAAATAAACCTATCTTTGTGTTATACTTAAATCAACATAAAGGTCGGACAAAATTAAATATCGAAGCTACACTGTAATGTGGGATGTTAAAGGCAAGGGCGTCGATAATATTCATATTTGCAGTTAAAGATAAAATTGCTATTTCATTGTTGTAATGGGGTAGCAATTTTTTGTAATTTATATTTTAAAAAATCATATAATATAAAAAAATACTTTAAAAAATTATGGTCAAAAAATATAAGTGGATTTTGGTTTTTGTGATTGTATTTCCAGTTATAATAACAGTAATAGTGAAAATGGCGAATAAAGAAACAACCGAGAGATTCGCAAGTGGACGAACTGTTATAATTGAAAATGACGGATATACAATAAAAATGGATGTAGAGGACTTTATACCATGTGTTTTAATGGCACAGATGGAGAAAAGCGAGTTTTCCAATGAGTTAATAAAAGCACAGAGTGTTGTGATTAGAACGTATATATATTATTGTATGAAAAATTCTCAAAGCATTGAGGCTACGCAACTGGGTTTGTCATATATTCCATACTGTAAGTTGGAAGAAATTTGGTACAGAAAGTTTTGTGGCGAAAAAGCAAATACTCCTAGAGGATTTTTTTATAATTTAACAGGGTTTGGTAAAAGTAGGTGTATGGAAGAAAATCTCCATTACTGGGATAGCATAATGAAGAGTACGAGAGGGAAAGTTTTAAAAAGTAACGGAAAAATTGTTCTGCCTTTATATCATCTGACAAGTAACGGCAATACCAGAAGTGGCGAAAAAATATTGGGGCAGGACTATGGTTATCTAAAGGAGGTAGCGTGTAAAAGTGATTTGCAGAAAAACGATTACATAGGCATAAAATATTTTACAGTAAAAGAGTTTATAGATACTCTTAACAAAAATGGGATAGTGGTATATAAGGATAAAAAAGAGAAGTTTGACTATTCCAAAATGGATTCAAAGGATCTTCTTAATATTATTAACTGTAAAAATGTTGATGAACAGGGTTATTTATTATGGGCAAAAATTGGTGATACGAAAATAAGTGGGGATTTATTTGCTAAGGCATTGGGGCTTCAATCAACCAGTTTGCAAATTGATGAGTGCGAAAAGGGTATTAGAGTTACTACAAAAGGCATAGGTCATGGCTTTGGAATGAGTTTATCCTTCGGAAATCATTTAGCGAAGGAAGGGGCAAACTGGAAAGAAATTTTACGAAAGTTTTATGACTGTTCTATAGTAGATAATTGAAAATAAAAGATTACTTTTTATAACGAATAATTAAAACAGAAAATCATTATTTTATAGCAGATAATATAATTGAAAATAAAAAATTATTTTATAATAGATAATAAAATAGAAAAAAATTTCATTTTTTGAATAACTTTCATTTTACAGGTCATACTATCAGTGAGGTGATAAGTATGGATAAGAAATTTATAACTGCAGTTATTGTTTGTGTTGTAGCATTAACGGCTGTGGCAAGTGGAACATATTTCATTGGTCAAAAAGGCAGGGACAATGTTGTAAATTTAAGAGAAGCAAACAATGATGCGACAACGGCAGAGGAAAATGTTAAGGTAGCTCAGGACAAAATTCAGGAAACTACTGAAGGTGACAGAGTTGCTGATGATAGCACTTATAGGGGAAGTACAGAAGGTGAAACCGAGATTGTAGCAAACAATCAGGTAGTTGAAGCCAACACAGAGTCAAATGTAAAAGAAGATGAATACATGTATGGTTTGTCATCTGAAGCTGCGGCTCAAATTAAAAAACTGAAGTTTAATAAAAATAGTCAGTTGTTGTGGCCGGTTCAGGGAAATATTGTAATGCCTTATGATATGGAAAGTACAGTGTATTTTTCAACTTTAGGGGAATATAGAACTAATCCTGGAATTGTAATTGGAAGCAAAAAAGGTGAGCCAATTAAAGCAGCAGCGGATGGGGTTGTGACAACTCTTGATGAAGATGAAGAATTGGGAATTTGCATAAATCAGGCAATTGGAAACGGCTACATTGCAACTTACGGTCAGGTTATTAATCCGGAAGTCGCAGCAGGAGATTATGTTGAAGCCGGTCAGACAATTGCGTATGTTAATGAACCAACAAGATACTATTCAAAGGAAGGGGATAACATTTATTTTGCAATCGCAAAAGATGGAAATCCAATAGATCCTTTAAACTACATTAATTACGAAGATTAAGTGCCATAAAAATTATTTGTAAAAATTCTATATGTCGACCATAAATGTAAGATTACAAATCTTTCATTAGTGGTCGGCATTTTCTGTTATAATACATTTAAGTGAAGTGAGTTTGGCATAACAAAAATGAAAAAACAAAACCAAAAGTTAGTTCTATAAAAAGAAAACAGAAAAAGCAAAACCAGAAAGTAGTTCTGGAAAACGAAAAAGGAAAAAGCAAACCAGAAGTTAGTTTTGCATTCAACCACCCTAAAATTTTTTTAAAACAGTGAAAAAACGAAAAAACAAATGGAAAAAAATGGAAAAAATTTTTGAAAAAATAACATTTTCGAAAAACGCAGGATTATTATGTATAGAAGCTTCAAAAAACGGAGGAATAAATGATAGCGCTATATTTAGCATTAGTAGATGAAGAACAAAAAGACAAGTTTGAACAGGTATATTACAAGTATAGAAATTTGTTATTTTACATAGCTTATGAAATTTTGCAAAATGAAAGAGATGCGGAAGATGCAGTTCAGGAAGCGTTTCTTCGTGTGGCAAAAAACATAGCGAAAATTTCTGATACATATAGCAATGAAACGAAAAATTTTGTGGTGTTAATTACAAAAAGAGAAGCTATGAAAATATACAACAAACGAAAAAAGAGAGATGAGGACACAGACATTGAACTGGAAAAAGTGAGAGTTTCAGAGGCGAACATGGTTAATGCTGTTAAATTTGCCATTGAGAAAATGCCGTACAAATACTCGTCTTTATTAACACTTAAGTATGTGATGGGATATTCGGGAAAAGAAATAGCTGAAATCACAGGTTAAAGTGAAACAAATGTAAGGCAACAACTTTTAAAAGGAAGAAAATTGTTGGAGTCTATGTTGGAGGAGGAATGAAAGTGAAACTAAATGATGACGTATTGAAACAGGCACTTGTTTTACATAATCAGGAGACAATGGAGCAAATTCCTGACATTATCAATACGCACAATTTTTCTTATAGATTTGAAAAGAAAATAAGAAGAATAAGTAGGGCGCAGAAGATGTTTGGCGGAAATATGATAATGGAAAGGTGTACAAGATATTGTTCAAAAATTGCAACTTTCGTTTTATGTTTAGTTGCTGTCAATGTTACTTTTGTAAAAGCTTTTGACATAAATTTGTGGCAGATGGTAGTTACACAAACTGAAAATTTTATCAATGTGGACTTTGCACAAACTGAAAATGATAATAGTAAGGTTGCAAAAGGAAGCAGAATGATGATAAGTAGCACCCCTGACGGTTACAAAAAAGAAAGCGAGTATTTTTCAGAAGAATTGTCGGTTCAACATTTTGTAAGTGACAGTGGAACGATTAGTTATACGGAAAGTTTGGTAAGTGACACAGCCAAGATTAAAGCAAAAGCTGAAAAAACGAAAACTGTAACAGTAGGTGCCAAAGAAGTTTTGATATCTTTTGGAGCTGAAAATATAACTGCCATGTACACTGATGACAAATATTGTCACACAGTTGAGGTACAGGGAACAGATGCAGACGAAGAATTTGTCATAAACATTATATCTGAACTGGAGGCACGAAAATGAAAAAAATTACAGGACTAATAATATTTTTGCTGGCATTTACTACTGTTTTTACTTTTTCATTTGACAGTGTAAAAGCAAAAGAAGCAGGCACTAGCAAAGTACAGAGCAATGTCATAAAAATAAAACTAATAAACAGTTATGTTGACACAAATACTTCTGAAATTGTTATAAGAATAAAAAACAAGAATTCAAAAACAATACAGTTAAAAGGTATAATGCTAACTGACAGTGAGAACAAAAGGTACAAACTACCTTCTAATAAAATCAAAATTCAAAAAGGAAAGACAGAGTATACAAGTATTCCTTTGAAAAAAGAAGCTGGTCAGTATAAATTAAGTTTTATTTTCAATAAGAAAAAAGTTGTTAAAACAATACCTTTAAATGTTGGAAAAGTCGTGCCGTGGGAAAATGACAAAAATACTGCCAGCAACATTAATAACAATAATGGTAGTGACAAGAATAATAGTGGCATTGGTGGTAACGACAATAATAGTGGTGATATTAATAATGACGGAAATGGAGACCAGAATAATAATGGTGGCATTGACAACAACGGTAATAATGACAAGAATAATGACGGTAACAATAATAAATACATCCCAGCTAATATTACCAACAAGGACATAACAAATACTAAATCCAAACAACATTTAGGTCAGATTCTTTTAAACAGGGATTTTCGAATTGACAAAAAAGGAAAAAGCAATATTGTTATTTTTTCGGAGAACAACTACAAAGATACATACAAAACAAAAATAAAAGTAATAATAAAACGGAAAAACAAAAAAGGATTTAAAGTATGTAAAAAATATGTTGAAACGAAAAAAAGCAATATAGCTTTTCTAAATAAAACTTTTAAATTGAATAAAAAAGGAAAATACAAAATGGTTGTGAAAATAACCAGATACAAGAAAACGGTTAAAGGAACAGTGAAAGAGAGTAGCACGTATGCATCAAATACTGTAAAATTCAAATAGGAGGTATCGTATGAAAAGAACAATGAAAAAAATAACGGCAATGATAATAGTAGCAGGTATGCTTTTAACTGCAATGCCATACGCAGACTATCAAAATGTAAATGCCAAAACTACAACAACAAAATGCCCAGCAAACAAGGGAAGCAAAACGAAAACTACAACAACGAAATGCCCTGCAAATAAGGGAAGCAAAGCTAAAACTACAACACCAAAATGCCCAGCAAACAAGGGAAGCAAAACGAAAACTACAACAACGAAATGCCCTGCAAATAAGGGAAGCAAAGCTAAAACTACAACACCAAAATGCCCTGCAAACAAAGGAAGCAAAACAAATAAGATATATCTCTACAAGTCAGGAACTAAAAGTAGCAAAAAAACTAAAACCATACGAGTATATCAAACAAAGCAGCTTTATTTTAAAGGTATGGGGAAAGCAAAAAAAATTAAGTGGAAAAGCTCAAAGAAAAAAGTCGCAAAAGTTTCTAAGCAGGGAATTTTGACAGGGTTAAAAACAGGCAAGACAACAGTAACAGCCAAAGTCAAAAAGACAAAATACCAGATTAAAATAAAAGTTAAGAAACCATTGAAAATCAAGGGGGAGAGCGTGGGTGGCTCTCAGTTGAAGCAGGGCATATTTATTAATGACTACTATGCTTCTGATAAAAATACATTAATAAGTCCTACTTCAATAAACATAGCTCTTGGAATGGTTCTTAATGGAGCAAAAGGAAATGTTTTTTGTCCTAGCAATGTAGAAAGAAATCAGCAGGTTTATGTAACTCCAAAAAGTGAAGTCGAAAAATATCTCGGAAATAAAGTAGATAAATACAACGAGTATGCTAAAAAAATAATGGACGCAAAAGATAACTCCACGTTAAAAATAGCGAATTCAATATGGTACAAAAGTGGAATAAAACTAAGTGATACTTTTGAAAATGCAGTGAAAAAATACTACTATGCCACAACTAATGAAATTCCATTTGACAATACAGGGGCGGAGCAAATTAACAAATGGGTGAATGACAACACAGATGGCATGATTGATAAAATCATAGATAATATTGACAAGAGTGCCTATGCATACATATTAAATGCAACGCTTTTTAACGGAAAGTGGACATGGAAATTTGACACATCAGATGTTAAGAGCAAAAAATTTAAAAAATTTAACGGAAAAAAAGTAAACGTTGAAATGATGGAAGAGGAAAGCAACAGTTATTACGAAAATGACTATGCATTAGCTTTTGAAAAAACTTATGAAAAAGATAAGAAATACTCATTTATTGGTATATTGCCAAAAGCAAAAGGAAGTTTTAAACTGGAAAACCTTAATATTGAGGAACTTTTGAAGAAAAAGAAAAAAGATCAGGTTCAAATAGGAATTCCGAAATTCGAATATGCCTGGAAGAATAATATAAAGTCTTCATTAGTAAGTGCCGGAGTAAAAGAAATTTTTAACAAATACATACCTGCATTAAATCCAATGTTTGATGACACAGATTCGAGTAACAAATATGTGGATGAGATAATTCATAGCACAGCCATTGAAATGAATACTGACGGAACGAAAGCGGCCGCCGTAACTGCAGCTGTTGTTAAAGAAACATCAATTAGAATGTGTTCAAATAAAATACTGCTGGACAGACCGTTTGCTTACATAATAAAAAATAACAAAACAGGAGAAATACTTTTTATTGGAAAAGTAGTTGATCCAACATTGAAATAGTAAAAAGGTGCATTAAGTTGCGTCTTTTTTTGTAGCAAAAGCCTGACAAGCGATATCGTGCTTGCACGAAATATCATTTGTCAGGCGTAAGAACATCGAAAAGCTATGCTTTGAGATGCCTGCTATCTGCAATCGAGTAGGAGTCAGCCTACTCGATTGACCACAGATATATTGTAAACTTCTTGTAATAGTGCCATAAAAAAGATAAAATAAAAGAGATATTATTGTACGGAAAATAATGAAAATATAGAAAACAAATGAATAAAATTACATACATGGAGGACAAAATGGGAAAGTACATAATGGCGCTTGATCAGGGAACAACAAGCTCAAGAACAATTTTATTTGACAAAGGAGGCAATATAATTTGTCAGGCAAATAAGGAATTCGAACAGATATTTCCAAAGGCAGGCTGGGTTGAGCATAACCCGGAAGAAATTTGGATGACACAGGTTTTAACAATGGGAGAGGTAATGCGAGAGGCAGGAATTGACGGAACTGACATTGAAGCAATAGGCATTACAAATCAAAGAGAAACAACCGTTGTGTGGGACAAAAACACTGGAAAACCAATTTACAATGCAATTGTCTGGCAGTGTAGAAGAACTTCTGACATTGTGGATAAATTAGTGGCAGATGGACTGACAGATACAATAAAAAGTAAAACAGGACTTGTACCTGATGCCTATTTTTCGGGAACGAAAATTAAGTGGATTCTTGATAACGTAGCAGGAGCGAGAGAGAAGGCTGAAAAAGGCGAGCTTCTTTTTGGAACAATTGACTCATGGCTTATGTGGAAATTAAGTGGCGGTGTAATTCACGCAACAGACTATACAAATGCAAGTCGAACCATGATTTATAATATCAATGATTTAAAGTGGGACGAAGAGTTGCTTGAACTGTTAAATATACCGAAATCAATGCTACCAAAGGTTATGCCGTCAAGTGGAATTTTCGGGTACACAACAGCGGAACTATTAGATGCAAAAATCCCAATAAGTGGTGTGGCAGGGGACCAGCAGGCAGCTTTGTTTGGTCAGTGTTGTTTTGAAAAAGGTGACGTAAAAAATACATACGGCACAGGGTGCTTTTTGCTTGCAAACACAGGTGACAAAATTGTTAAATCAAAAAATGGATTAATCACAACAATAGCCGCATCAACAGATAAAGTTGAGTATGCTTTAGAGGGCAGTGTATTTGTGGCTGGGGCAGCGATTCAGTGGCTTAGAGACCAGATGCATTTGGTTGACAGTGCAGCAGAAAGCGAGGATGTTGCCTCAAAAGTTCCGGATACAAACGGAGTCTATGTAGTTCCCGCATTTACGGGGATGGGTGCTCCATATTGGAAACAGGATGCAAGAGGCATGGTAGTTGGAGTAACAAGAGGTACAAGCAGAGAACATTTTGTGAGGGCAACTTTGGAGTCTTTGGCATATCAGACTAACGATGTATTACAGGCAATGGAACAGTATATGGGACAGCCAATTAATACAATAAAAGTAGACGGCGGTGCCTGTGCTAACAATCTGTTAATGAAGTTTCAGGCAGATATTTCCCAGAAGAAAGTTAAGCGACCTTCAGTGATAGAAACTACAGGGCTGGGAGCAGCATATTTGGCAGGTTTAGCCACAGGTTATTGGAAAAACAAAGAAGAGATAAAAAGAAACATGTCAATAGATAAGGAGTTTGTTCCACAGATGAGTAAAGAAGACGTTCAGGAAAAACTAAAGGGCTGGAGCAAAGCTGTAAAGTGTGCAATTATTTATAGTGAAGAATAAGATAAAATTAAGACCGGATTGTTGTTTTGACAATGACAATCTGGTCTTATAAGTTTTTAATAAAATGACTATATTAATGATACCATATACTGATATAATCAGAACAGATATAAAATTCATATTAACCATATATGAATTACTTACATTAGGAGGAAAATTATGAATAGTAAAGTAGTATCAAAGATTGTATTAACAGCACTTTTTGCGGCATTAGCTTATGTTGCAACTTCAATTATCAGAGTTCCTACAGTTGGAACTCAAGGTTATGTAAATATTGGAGATAGCATTGTATTATTAAGTGCATGGCTTATTGGTGGTGTTTATGGAGCACTTGCAGCAGGAATCGGTTCAGCATTAGCTGATCTTTTAGCACAGTATGTAACTTATGTACCGGGAACATTTATCATTAAGTTTTTAATGGCACTTGTTGCATATTTAATTTTTACAGCACTTAAGAAAACAAATATTAACAAAGTTGTAGCTTACATTGTAAGTGGTGTAGTTGCAGAATTAATTATGGTATTTGGTTATTTCTTATATGAAAGCACAATATTAGGATATGGACTTGCAGCAGCAGCTTCAATTCCAAGTAACTTCATTCAGGCTGGAACATGCTTAGTAATTGGTTACATTGCAATCGGAATTTTAGAAGGTGCAAAAGTTCCAAACTTACTTAAAAAATACGTGTAGATAAAGTCCCCCAATGGTGAGAACCATTTTTATAAAACTTTAAGGTAAAGGTTGAATTTATTTCAGCCTTTCCTTTTGCGTTAGGGAGAAATATTGTGGAGTACCAGATATAAAAATGTGTAATTAGAAACAGTTTGTTAAGCATATAAAAAGTCTTAGTAATTATAAATAGTAGATTAAACATGGAAAATGTTGAAAATATTATGGAGTTACTTTCTTATTAAAGGAAAATATATTTGTAAATAATATAATATTGGTATAAAATATAAAAAGATATTAAGATTAAAAAGTTATTTTTTATAACTTTAGGAGGCGTAGAATGTATACTGAACTTACAAAACAGGCAGAAGATGTTACAAGAGAGATTGTCGAGAAAGCAGGACTTACAAAGGGACAGATTTTCGTAGTAGGCTGTTCATCAAGTGAGATTTGCGGAGACAAAATTGGAACTAATTCAAACCTTGAAGTGGCACAGGCTGTATTTAAGGGAATTTATCAGGTTTTACAGGAAAAGGGCATATATTTAGCAGCCCAATGTTGCGAGCATCTTAACAGAGCAATTATCGTTGAGAGAGATGCAGTACCTTTTTCAGACATAGTTAATGTTGTGCCTCAACCAAAGGCAGGTGGTTCTTTTGGAACAACTGCATACAAAACATTTGCAAATCCTGTTGCAGTTGAAGAAATCAGAGCTGATGCAGGAATTGACATAGGTGGAACACTTATCGGCATGCACATTAAGAAGGTTGCCGTTCCTGTTAAGTTGGAACATAACAAAATCGGTGAAGCAAACATTCTTGCTGCAAGAGTTAGACCAAAATTTATTGGCGGAGAAAGAGCAGTGTATAACAAAGATTTAATGTAAAAAGTTTTAATTAAATAAATTTACTTAGAAAGCAATTCGTAGACTTAACTTAAAGGGGGAAAGCTACTGAGTTGCTTTTTATTTATGGAATAAAAGTAAGAATAAAAGGTCAGTTCATGAAAAAAGTGGCAATAACAATATGATATAATTTAGCTATCCAATGTAAGAGTAAAAAGGAGGAAAAAATATGAGAGGATCAAAAAAATTATTATCATTAATGTTAGCCCTTGTTTTAACGGTAACAATGCTTCCGGCCATAAGTGCAAAAGCTTCTTATGGACCTAAAATCAGCAAGAAAAAAGTTACTTTATATGTAGGTGGAACAATAAAGCTTAAAATGAAAGGTGCATACGGAAAAGTAAAATGGAAATCATCTAACAAGAAGGTTGCATCTGTAAATAGTAAAGGAAAAGTTAAAGCTAAAAAACCCGGTAAAGCAACAATAAAGGCAAAAGTATATGGAAAATGGTATAGTTGCAAAGTTAAAGTTAAATCTGTGTATCGTATATCAAGTAAAAATATAACAGTAAATGGAACTAGAGATATTTATATTAACTTTTATAAGGCTTCAGGTTCAAGTATCGATGTTTATTCGCAAGATGAGAATATTGTTGAGGCAGATGATGGAGTAGAAAATGGAACAAGAGTTCCGATTCATTTATATTGTTATAATGAAGGAACAACATATATTGTGATAACTAATAGCTATAACAATGAAAAAGTCAAGATAAAAGTTACATATAAGAAGAGTAGAAGCAATAGTGGAAGTAATAGCGGTTCAAATAGTTATGATGATGAAAAAGAGCCAACTTTACAAATAACATTACCATCAGTTCCTTATGAAGGAGCGGATCATTATTCAACTGGAAAAATATATAAAAAGTACACTATTACAAATGTAAGATATGAAAAAGATTATTATAGTTCTGATAATGAGTTTAGTGTTAAATTATTTGTTTCAGGAAAGAAAACTTACGATGCTAATGGATCAAATTATAGTTCATATGTACCTGTTGGATGGAAATTATATGATTCAAATGGTAGTGTAGTTGAAACAGGAACAGTATATTCACCTGATATAGCAGTGGGAGAGAGTTTTACTGATGCATATGGTTATATTGGTACGGACTTGAAACCAGGATGTTATAATTTAGTATTTATAGATACTATATAGGTAGATACTTAGGTTGAGAGGAAAGACATAAAGTTAAAACCATCAAGGGAGAACAACATAAGTATTCTTTTATTAGCAAGGGTAAAATAAAAAAGAAAAAACATATATAAAATGAAAAATCAGTTTGAAATACCTGTCACATTCGAATTGTGGCAGGTATTTTTTATACACAAATAGTCACACCTGAACAATATATTGCAGAGATAAATAAAATGTGATAATATACAGAGTGGGTACTACCAGAAAAACGGTAGGCGGTTAGTTCTCCAACAGGAAGACTGAACTTTCTGATTACATAGAAATCTTCAAAAGAGGAAATCTGTGAAAGGAGGACACACTTTATGAGTGATTTTGAGATTTTATCAATTGTATTGATGATTATATCAATTATAGTTGTAGTATTGATTGAGTATATTAAGACACTAAAAAAGTAACCGCCATCTAGCCTGAAAATAGTGGCGGTTACTTTTTTAACCAAAACAATCAGGACTAACCGTCTATCGGTAGTACCTTTTGTAATATTATAGTAGCAGATGGTTATTGATATTTCAAGAGTATTTTGATTATAGTTTGTGTCAAGTAATCGTTGGCAACTTTCCTTTTCTCTTTTTCTATACGATTATTATCTACTTTTTTGTATGCCAAATAAACCCTGTCGGGTTTCTCTT
>NZ_DBLZZO010000042.1:0-13578 GCF_057858645.1 Eubacterium sp. | reverse complement strand
CAAATGTATGATGGCACGCCGTATGAGGCGAAAGTCTCACGTACGGTGTAGAGCAGGGGAAAAGGTGGAGATAATATCAAATCCTTACCTATTGCTATAGCTGCTTAGAGCAACTGGTGGGATGTTGAAGAAAAACGGATATAACGTAAAAGTACTTAACTTGATAGATATGGCTAAGTCGGATTGCTACAATCCATTCAATTATATAAGAACAGAAAATGATGTGATAAAGCTGGTCACAAATTTAATTAGTAATACAACGCCAAAGGAATCAGCCCCTACAGACCCATTTTGGGAACATGCGGAGGGGATGTTACTTCAGGCGTTGTTTTATTATGTATGGCTTGAGATGCCACCAAACCAAAAGAACTTTCAATCGGTTTTAAAGTTGCTGTCAGAGGCAGAGGTTGATGACAAGAAGGATTCAAAACTAACTATCCGAATGAAAAAACTTGTAGATACAAGTCCGCTTGGTGAACATCATCCGGCATATAGGCAGTATATGAAAGTGGTAAGAGGTGCAGGAGATACTGTAAGGTCAATTATTATTTCAGCAAATTCACGGTTAGCATTATTAGAAAATCCGCAGATATTGAGAATTTTGTCAAAGGATGACCTTCATATTGAAGAATTGGGAATAGGAACAAAACGAAACAGGAAAAAAAGAACAGCACTGTTTTGTGTAATACCCGATTCAGACAAGTCATACAACTTTTTGGTTGGAATGCTTTATACACAGCTATTTCAGGAACTTTATTATCAGGCTGACTTTAAGTTTGGAGGGAAACTTCCACTTGATGTCACACTTATGTTGGACGAGTTTGCCAACGTGGCGTTACCTGATGATTTTTGTTCGTTATTGTCAACTATGAGAAGTAGAAGAATCAGCGCAATTATCATTATTCAGAATTTGGCACAAATAAAGGCACTGTTTAAAGAAACCTGGGAAACAATTACAGGTAACTGTGACACCCTTGTATATCTTGGTGGAAATGAAAAGTCTACGCACGAATATATATCTGAGTTACTTGGTAAAGGCACTATAGACAAAAGGTCAACAGGTGAAACGAGAGGTGTACATGGTTCGGCATCAAGAAACTATGATGTGCTTGGAAGATCCATTATGAATCCTGATGAAGTAAGAAATATGGATAACAAAAATTGCCTTATTTTCATAAAAGGATTTAATCCCATATTTGATGAAAAATATTGGCCTTTTGATCATAAGAATTTTAAACAAACAGAAGATGGAGGGGCAAAGCCTTATACACACAATATTAGGAGAAGTAACAAAATTAAGGATGGATTAAAAATTTACAGTGAAAGAGAAATCAAAGAAGTTGAGAAGTCAGGAGAAAAAGTTAACATTATTGATTTGACTCCACAAGAGATTGCAGCATTACAGGAGAGTGAGTTTCAGATGGAGACAAAATCAACAGATGAAGAATTAAGAGAGGAGCTTACGACAAGACTATGTACAATGGATTTTTCAGCAGAGCAAATGGACGAAGCAAAAAAGGCATTAGCAATAAAAATGGATTTGGAGTATTTGCTTGAATACTTAAAACCGGAAACATCCATTGAAGAAATGAAAGAGAAATTGGAAAAATATCAAAGCAGATAAGGAGAAAATCAGATATGAAGAGATTTAAGAAAAACATTGGAAACATAAAAAACTGTTTAATTGGGGCAACGTACATGACAATATTTCAGGTAAACAACGTACTTGCTGCGGGAGATGCAAGTTCAGTTACAAAACCACTTGATAACTTAAAGACACTTGTACTTGCAATCATTGGGGCAATCGGCGTAATCATTCTTGCAAAGAATGTAATGGAGTTTGCACAGGCATATCAGGCACAGGATTCATCAACAATGAACTCGGCACTTAAGGGAATTGTTGCAGGAGTAATGATGGCAGGCATTTCATCAGTACTTGGTATTCTGGGATTTTAAGGGAGGTAAGAGATTATGGACATATTTAGCTTAGGCGGTGTAATCCTTGATCTTTTGCAGACGGTTGTTGATTTCTGGAATGACAAGGTGTCTCTTGTTTTTGAACTGCTGGGGCAGTCCCCGGTAAGCTTCAAGAACGGAGGCCCCTGGGCAGTGGTGGCAAATCTTGAACCCATATTTGTGGCGGTTGGTTCGTCACTGGTGGTTCTGTTCTTTGTAATAGGTTTCTGTTCGGAGAGCATTGACGTAAAGGAAGAGGTAAGATTTGAAACCATACTAAGGATGCTCATGAGAATAGGAATAGCAGAATGGCTTGTTGCAAACAATGTGACAATAATGAAGGCATTTTTTACATCAGCAGGAAATCTGGTGGGGCTCATGACACAGGGAACAACAACCAAGCTAAAGATACCAAGTGAACAACAGACAATCATAAAGGACCTTGGATTCGGGGAAAGCCTTTTAATGATGATACTTGCAGTAATCATTGCACTTGTAATCATTTTTTGCGGTTTCATGCTCATATACACCGTGTATTTCAGATTCTTAAAAATACTTGTGGTTGTACCCTTTGGTGCACTTGCGTTTTCAACTGTAAGCGGAAACCGGATGGTAAGTCATTCGGCAGTAAGCTATGCAAAGTACTTTCTGTCAATAGTGCTGGAGGCAGTGACAATGGCACTTGCAATAATTGTCTGCAATGCATTTTTGAATGCAGGACTGCCAACGTTTACAAGTGATTACGCGGACTGGACCAAGGCACTGATGTACATGTGTGAACTTACATTCAGTGTGGCAATGACAGTCGGAGCAGTGAAGGGAGCACAGAATCTTACAAGTAAGGCACTTGGATTATAGAAACAGGAGGAACAGATGAACATATCAATTAACAAGGACATAGAAAAATATCAGGAGTCAGTGGTGATGGGACTTACTGCAAGACAGCTGATATTTTCCATCGCATCAGTTGCATGCGGTGGCGTAATAGTTCTTCTTACATACAGATATGTGGGCCTTACGGGAAGTGCATACATTGCTATTCCCGTGGTGGCACCACTTGCATTAAACGGATTTTATTCATATCAGGGAATGAGTTTTACACAGATGTTTAAAAGAAAATTGTGGTTTGCTTTTAAGAACAGACCACTTACGTACATTTCAGAGGAAAGTGAGAAAACCATAAAAAGAATGAGAATGGAAGAGGAACGGCAGAGAAAAAAGGAAGACAAAAGGAAAAACAAAAAAAGTGAAAAACAGGAAATGAGAAACATACAGAAAAATTTAACACAGGAAAATAAACGGAGGAACAGGAATGAACATATTTAAGGACAGGTTTTCTGAAATAAAGAAGGCATCAGAGCCACTTTACAGATCACCAAAGTCGGTGCAGGAAACAATAGAAATACTAAAGATTTCGGAAAGCGGAATATTTGAGGTGGCGGATGGAAAGTATTCAAAGACATACAGATTCAGTGATGTCAATTATGCCACACGTTCAGAGGATGAGCAGGAAAGCTTCTTTCAGAGATACTGTAAGTGCCTTAACTCATTTGACTGCACATTCAAGATAACGGTCAACAATAAAAACAAGGACATGGATGTGCTAAGAAATGAGGTAATGCTTAAGTACAGAAATGACGGATTCGATAAGATGAGGGAAAGCTACAACAGAATCATTGAGGAAAAGATACTTGAGGGAAGACAGGGCATCGAGCAGGAAAGATATCTTACCATAACAATTGAGAGAAAGAACTTTGAGGAGGCAAAGGCACAGTTTGCAACAATTGAGGCATCAATGTTTCGAAGTTTTGCAGAACTTGGTTCAAAGCTGACACCACTTACAGGAAATGAAAGGTTAAAGATTCTTCACGACTATTACAGACTTGGAAGGGAGGATGAATTTAACTTTGACATAAGACAGGGAAGAATTACCGGAACAGACTTTAGAAATGAAATCTGCAACACAAGAATAAAATATCATCCTGACTACTTTGAGGATGAGGGAAAGGTTGGAAGGGTTCTTTTCATAAAGAAATATCCTACATACCTGTCTGACAGATTTTTTACGGAGCTGACATTTCTGCCGGTGCATTCGGTTACAAGTGTGGATGTGGTTCCGGTGCCAAAGGTCCTGACAATGAAGATGCTGCAGAAAAAGTATCTGGGCATTGAGTCAGACATAATAAAACAACAGAGAACAAGAAACAGAAACAATGACTTCTCATCAGACATTTCATATGCAACAAGACAGAAGAAAAAGGACATTGAGGAGATAATGAACAATGTAAGGGAAAATGATGAAAGCCTTTACTATGTTTCAGTGACAATGATTGTCATGGCAGATGACAGGGATGAACTTGAAAGCATCTGTGAGACAGTTGACTCCATTGCAAAGGGAGCAGGATGTGCTGTTGACACATGCATGTACAAACAGAGGGAAGCAGTTAACACAACACTTCCAATAGGAGTAAGACAGATTGAAACAATGAGAACAATGCTTACACAGAGTCTTGCAGTTCTGATGCCGTTTAACGTGCAGGAACTTTGTGACAGAAACGGCATTTACTATGGCGTAAACCAGATATCAAAAAACATAATTGTGGGAAACAGAAAGAAACTATTAAATGGCAACGGATTCATATTCGGGGTGTCAGGTGCAGGAAAGTCATTTCAGGCAAAGATGGAAATGGGTTCGGTTTTGCTTTCAACAGATGACAATGTAATTGCAGTGGACCCAATGAATGAATATGAGGATGTCACTGAAAAATACAACGGCACCTACATAAACATTTCAACAAACACAAGAAACTACATTAATCCCATGGACATGGATGTGTGGAATCTTGATGTATTGGACAGCAAGGGATGGGTAAGGGATAAGTGCCAGTTCATGTTAAGCATCTGTGAGCAGATAATGAAGGAAATAACACCACAGCAGAGGTCAATCATTTCAAGATGCGTAAAGGACCTGTACATGGACATTGCAAGAAGCAGGGAAAAATATGTTCCCACAATGGAAGACTTGTACAACAGACTTCTTGAACAGGAAGACAAGGAAGCAAGAGACGTGGCACTTGGACTTGAAATATTTGTTACCGGAGCATTGAACATCTTTAACCATCAGACAAACATAAATGTAAACAATAGATTCATTGTGTACGGCATAAGAGACCTTGGGGAATCCCTTGCACCACTTGCAATGCTTGTAATGATGGAAACAATACAGCAGAAGATAATCGACAATGGTGAAAGGGGAATAGCAACATGGTTTTACATTGATGAAGTGCATGTACTTTTAAATTCGCCGTTTAGTGCAGAATATCTCCGCCAGATGTGGAAAAAGGTAAGAAAGCAGGGAGGACTTTGTACAGGAATCACACAGAATATAGTAGATCTTCTTATGAGTGAGACAAGCACAACAATGCTTTCCAATTCTGCTTTCATACTACTTTTAAATCAGTCAAGCAAGGACATTGAAAAGATAGTGGAGTCGCTGGAAATATCAGAAGAACAGCTTAACTATGTGATAGACTCACCGTCAGGATGCGGACTCATAAAATGTGGAAGCAGAATGGTGCCGTTTGACAACGTGATTGACAAGGACAGCGAGTTGTACAGGCTGTATAATACTAATCTGTATGAGAAGATGGAAAAAGGAAAAGAAATAAGTAGAGTTGATTAGGAGTTTTAATTAATGGGTGGTTGAAAGAAAAAGATAGAATAAGAGATGGAGATTTGATATAATAATCGAATAGATATACGACGTGGAGGTTAAAATATGGAGGAACTTAAGATTAACTCAAAAGAAACAAAAGATTTTTTTATACATGCATTTAGTGAAGAAACTTTGGTTCCAATACTGGGGGCAGGATTTACACGTGGTGTAAACACAGGCAGAGGTGGCAAAGTTCCCAGTGGAAAGGAATTAAAGGATGCAATGATTGAGAAAATATCTCTCAAGAAAAAAATTAATAAGAGTGAATTGGAATCAGAGCAATTTAGTTCTATTGCTGAATTCTATCAGAATACATTTAGCAATCCATCTAAAGATGGAGTTATTGAATATTATCTTAAAAATTTTACAAGAGTTAAAATAAATAAGCCGCAGCAATTAAGATTTTTAAATGACATTAAATGGCCATATATATATACATTGAATATTGATACTGGTATTGAGGATTCAAAACCGAGGGGATGGGAAGTATTCTATCCAAATAGAAAATTTGACAAAAGAACAATAAATCCAGAGTGTAGAACACTATATAAAATTCATGGTGATGTTGCAATGTTTTGCAAAAATTTAGATTACAATGAGATGATTCTCACAGAAAGCCAGTATATTGCAAGTCTTCAGAAAAGCGAACAGTTCCACGATATATTATCGGCAGATTGTGGAAATAAAAATTTATTATATATTGGTTGTAGCTTGGATGATGAAATTGATATTAAATATTCTGTTTTAGCAGATAAAAATAGAAATAAAAAAGTACGTGATATTCGAGGCATATATGTTACATCGGATTCCTTGTCTGAGTTTAAAAAAGACAAATTGAAAGGGTTTAATATATCACATATAATAAAACTCACATCAAGTGATGACTATGAGTCTTTTTATGAATTTTTGGTTGAATGTTATGAAGAGAGTCAGGCTCAAATAGAGAGAAATATAGAAAATTTTAAGTATACAGAATTAGAAAGAATTGGAAAAAATAAAGAAAAGAATCTTGATTATTTAGCAGATTTGTCACCAGATAAGAGTAAACTACCATTTTATTATGTTTCTTCTGAATATGTTCGAAATATTAAATTATTACAGGATAAAGTTAATGTTGTAATTGGAAGAAGATTTGTGGGAAAAAGTATGCTTGCATATGCAATTTTAGAAGAAAATCCTAATTATCATCGTTATTTTATTTCTGAAAAGGAATCATTATCTGATGGTGATGTGGCAGATTTGCTTCAAGAAGATAATGCACTTATTATTTTTGACAGTGAATCGCTTGATGATCATGGTTTTAATAATTTACTAGTAAAGTTTGAACCATCTAAGAAAAATATTGTTTGCGTCTTTTTTAATTCTTTTGATGATGTGGTTAATTTAATAACATTTCATTCGGAAATAATTAATTATGCTATTAAAGAAACGTTAAGCGGAAGAATGTTAGAAAAAGATGTACAAGCGATTAATAAAAAGTTGAATTTATTAGGGATTGCTACATTCAATAAAAAAAATAATTTATTGGATAATACTTTAAGAATTGCCAACGTTTATGACAGAAAACTTGTTGATAAGTACGTTATTATGTATTTAGATGAACTTAAATTAATAATATGGATACTCATTAAAAATAAAATTTACTTTGAGGACATTGTTACATTAGGTTTGGCTAAGGAATATAAAAAAATAGTTAACAAATTTACACCTTTCATACAAGAAGAAAAGTGTAAGAAAGGTGAAATAGGAAAGCATTCGACAATAAAAGTGATATGTAATGGAAAATTAGGATTATTACAGATACTGAGTGCCTATATTTATCCTTCGGCAAATAGCGAAATAGCTAATCGAATGGCTAAGGAACATCAGAAAAAAGTTTGTGAGGCTATATATGCGATATTATTGAGTTTTAGTAAAATTGACATAGATAGCGTCAAGGAATTTTTGCAATTTGATAAGTTAAATGATGTTTTTTCTAGAGTATATTCGGAGTCTTCTATTTCTTCAATATCTGGATCAAAAGGAACAACTAATATTAAATATGGAGCAGCTAGTTTTATTCATAATGTTTATGCTAATGAAAACATAAAGCAACTTAAGGCTAATGATCCTAACTACTGGTTGCAGAGAGCTAAGAGTATATATATTACTAATAATTATAAACGTACAGGTTCTAAAAGAGAAATACTTGAGGCGATTGATTGGGCTAAAAAAGCTGAGCAAGATTCGCGAACAAGAGTAGACAATGGAGAGATGAAGTATTCTCGTACCGAGAGTAATGCTATTATGCAAATTGCTATGCTTTACGGCAAATTAGCAAAGTTAGATAGATATAATAAAAAGAAAGTTAATGAGTTAGCGTTAGAATATTACTATAAAGTATTTTCTGATGCTAATAATATTGGAGCTACAAAAACACTGCTTGCTAATAGTAGAGGAACTAATGACTTTATAGAATTTATTAATAAACTGATTTCTAATGAAAATACTGTGGGTGGAGAGTGGTCAAGAGAAAAGGATTATTTAGTCAATGTTGGAGTAAATAAGGATAGGTTTAGTTATTCTTCAAGATAAAAGGCTGGATTAACTTCAATTAGTAAATAATAATTTTATACAAAACGCCAAGTTAGCATAATGCTAGCTTGGCGTTATTTTTTATCAAAAACAAAGGAGGACAACATGAAAATCAACAAGGAAAAAGAAGTTAAGACTGAAATACATAAGAAAAATAATGGAAAGATTCATAAAAAGAAGGATG
Source organism: Eubacterium sp. (assembly GCF_057858645.1). Taxonomy (NCBI): domain Bacteria; kingdom Bacillati; phylum Bacillota; class Clostridia; order Eubacteriales; family Eubacteriaceae; genus Eubacterium; species Eubacterium sp. Next base: position 5,149 of record NZ_DBLZZO010000042.1, on the reverse strand, counting down.
CGAAAATTGACAACAGGTCAACGGCAACTAGGGCAAAGAGAAGTGCGACATCAGTAGGAAGAATGGCTGAGTCAGTTATTACTGAAAATGTTGAAGGCAGCGAAAACATTGAGGAATCACTTGAGGTAACAGGCATTGCAATAAGGCCAGTAAAGGGAGCGATAAGCGAAGGCAATCGAATCCGAAAAAAGATAAGCACGTCAAAGCTAAAAAAGGAAGGGACAGGCAAGAGAATCAGAAGGAAAACATCAGCCAAGGGTAAAGAGCTTGCCAAAAAGTCAGCAAAAAGGACAGCTAAGAATGCATCAAAAAACATTGCAAAGAAGACATCCCAAAAAGTGACAAAGGAAAGTACAAAACTTGCAGTAAAAACCGGCACTACAGTTGCTGGTTCAGCGGCAGGTCCTGAAGGAACCTTAATAGGAATGGCTGCAGGTGAAGCAGTGGGAATGAAGATTGAAAACACATTTTACAGGGCAGAGCAAAAGAGCAGAATGATGAAATATTTTATGGACAAGCTAAAGTCCGGTGAGGAGCAAAATGACAGTCTGTTTAAGCTCGTAGGAAGCATTGTAAAAAACAAGGTGGCATACATAATTATGCAGGTGATGTCACTACTGGCACCATTAGTAGTTCCGATTCTCATAGTGGTGATGGTCGCAACAGGAATTGTGTTCGCTATCATTGCAGTTCTTTACAATTCACCATTTGCAATATTTCTTCCACCACTTGAAAGCGGAGATACAATACAGACAGTGACAACGCAGTATGTATCTGAATTTAATCAGGAAATACAGACACTGGTGGATGAACACAAGGATGCGGATGAGGGCAGAAAGGTGTATGTGGACTACGAGGGAATGAACAGCGAGCCATCAAACTACTATGACATCATGTGCGTGTACATGGTGAAATACGGTTACGAAAACACGGCAACAAAAATGAATGAAACAAACAAGCAGAATTTAAAGGCGGTGTTTGATGACATGTGTAGGTACACAACAGAAAAGGTAACAGAGAAAAAGGGAAAAAAGAAGAAAAAGTACCTTGAAGTGAGAATTACATTAAAAAGCTACACGGAAATGTCAGTGGAGTATCAGTTTGACGAGGAAAGACAGGAAACACTTAATAAGCTGATGAGTGCCTGCATTACAAGTAATCCGTCAGGCGGTCAGACAGGTGGAAGTCAGTTAAGTGGCTTGCAGGGAAGTCTTACAGCACAGGAGATAACAAGCATAACAGACAAAATAACAGATCCAACACAAAAGACAGTGGCATCCTTTGTATTGTCAAAGGTTGGATATCCATACAGTCAGAGCTTAAGAAACAGTGGAAAAGCATTTGACTGTAGCTCACTGGCATTCTATGGGTGGAAATCAGCAGGTGTAGACATATCATTTAATGGTTCAACAACTGCAGCTGCGGAAGCAGAAGGACTTAAGGACAAAACAGTCAAGGAAAAGGACATACAGCCAGGAGACCTGATATTTTATAGCTATACAACCAATGGAAGATACAAAAACATAAGCCACGTGGGTATTTATGTAGGTAACGGAAAAATGGTTGAGGCTGTGGATGAGGCACACGGAGTATGTTTGGGTAATTATCATAATGGAGGATTGGTGATGATATGTAGACCAGGAAAATAAGAACCCTAAGGTATAGCAACACTAACTCTTAAATCAGATGGCTTTAATATATCATAACCATACATGGTTAAAAAATTATATTTATAAAAATAAGAAAAAGGAATTAAGGAAAGGAGACTAGCTATGAATTATAGTATAAAAGTAAACAAGTTAGAAAAAGAAAATTGGAGTACAAAGGCTTTTGTTTCAGTGGTATTTGAAGAAAGCTTTAAGTTAACAGACATTACAATCAGGGAAACAAAAAATGGAGAAACATTTGTGGCAATGCCAGGATATAAAACAAGTAAAAAGGATGAACAGGGAAATCCAGTTTACAAAAATTACTTTTATCCAACAACAGCAGAGTTTAGAAAGGAATTGTACGATAACATCATAAAGGCATATGAAAGCAATGCGAAGGAACTTAATATAACATCTGGAAAAGATAAGGTTAGTGTTTCAGTGGCAATGTACCCATGCAATTTTAATGAAAAGATAGAAAGCATCGGAAAAATTTACATAGACAAGTGCTTTGTGATAGATGGTGTTAGAGTAATTGAAAGTGAAAAAGGAAGCTTTGTTGCGATGCCGACAAAAACCACCGAAGGTAAAGATGGAAAGACAGAGTATTCAGAAGTATGCTATCCGGTAACAAAGGAGTTCAGGGAGCAGCTTTATGGAGAAATCATGAAAAAGAGCAATGAGGTAAAGGAGCAGAAAAAAGAGATTGGAGGATTTAAACCTATAAGAGACTTTGGAGATGAAAAGTTGCCGTTTAGATAAAAATATAAAACAGTAAATCACAAAAAGCTTAAAATGAATATTTTACAAAGTCACATAATCAGAAAATAACTATAGTTACGATTGAGAAAAATAAATCTTGACAGTGAAATATAAAGATTATACAATGTGGCTGAAAAAAGATACATTGTGAAATATTAGAAATACATAGTTTGTTGAATTATCTACTATCATAATAAAGTTTTATAATCAGCAAACATTGGGTGATGATAAGGAAGCATAGTGGCTTCCTTATTTTTACATTATGAAAAAATATTTGAAATTTAGTGTGTTAAATTAAAAACAAAAACAAAAATTTGAAATTTTGCACCCAACGTTTGAAAACAATCGTGTTCTATATAGAAAGAGAAAACTTTCAAATAAATCAGAAGGGAGGAATTACATGTATAAAGAATATGCCGGCATGAGCTATGAAGAAGTTATAGAAAAATATTCTGATCACATAACAAGAATGTGTGTGGTATGGACACAAAATGAAGAAGCAGCTAAAGATTGTTTTCAAAATACATTTATCAAGCTTTATAAGAGTTCAAAAAATTTTAATGACAGTGAACATTTAAAAGCGTGGTTGCTTAAGGTGGCTAGAAATGAGTGTAATGATTATCATAAGTCCTTTTGGAACAGAAATGTATCCGTTGGTTTAGAAAAGGACAGGCTGGAAGGAATGCAGAATAATTTAACTAATGGACTACAATTAGATAATGATACAGAAATTCTGGTAAAGGCGTTGAGAAAAATATCTTTAAAATATCGTGAAGTTTTAGTTCTTTATTATTATCAGGAATATAGTACAAAAGAAATTTCAGATATTCTTCAATTAAGTGTTAATACCGTGAAATCAAGATTACAACGAGGTAGGGAAAAACTTGCAAAAATTTTAGAAAAGCAGGTTTAAGAGATTATAACCAAAAAAATTGGAGATTGGAGGCAAATATGAATTTAAAAAAATTGGATACAATTAAAACTCCGGAAAGTTGGAAAAAAGAATTACTTAATCAGGAAATCAATATGTCAAGTGAAGAGAACAATGGTAAGTTTATAAAAATAAGAAAAATGAAATGGGCAGCAGTAAGTTTGGTAATGGTTGTGGTTTGCGCAACAGGAATAACTGTTGGAGCAAGCACATCTGATTCCTTTAGAGAATTTTTACAGGGAGTATTTGGAATTAAAAAGGTGCAGGAAGTCAAACTGGAGACTACAAAAAACAGTGAAAAAACAAAAGAATGCAAAACACCGGAAGGAGAAATTAAATTAAGCGATAACATGGAAGTTGTGGGAAGGAATGAAACCTTCATATTGGAATACAGCAAAGATGATTCTGAAAATGTTAAAAATGTATACTCTGTAAAAAATAACAGGCTGCTTAGTGAACAGGCTAACAGATTTCAGGGAAAATACAATGATGAGGATTTTTCTTTTGACTACATTATAAAGGACAAAGAAATTTGTGGATTTAATTATAAAGGTGCAATAAGCGAGGTTTTTCCTGTTGTTGATGGAAGGACAATTTATGCAGCACTATATAAGGTAAAAAATGGAACAGTCAAAAATGAAACAATTGCAGAAATTGATTTGGATACAAATGAGATTGTGAAAATATCAAATGATAAAATGATTTGTAATTTTGTTATGTCTCCAAATGGAAAAACACTTCTTTGTAATTTCAGATCAAAAGGATATTGGGCAATATTTGATTTGGACAGCAAAACTGAAAAGAAATTCAACAAAAATCTTATAAACGGATATGCAACAGTTGATGAAATAAGTTTTGTGGATGATTACCATATATTAACTTTGGGTAAACCGTTTACAAAAGAAAAAACAGAATATTATAGTAAATATTTAATAAATCTGAAAAACGGAAAAGTTGAGAAGGAATTTTTCAGCACACAAACAGATATAAACTTCAACCATACTTATTCTTTTGACAAAAAAGTAATGACAATTGAAAATATAATTGAAGGCACTAAATTTAAGATTAAAACTAATGAAAAAACAATTGAACCTATTGGTGCATCAGAAAAATATGCAATGTTTAATACCGGCTCAAATGGAATAATGTATTTGATAAATCTTGAAAAAAAGGAATGGCTAAAAATAAATATTCCGGTCAAAAGTTGGGAGAACATGAATTTTTATTTGATGGAAAAAGAAAACAAGATGTTAATTACATTTGATAAAAAAGCATATATAGTGGATATATCAGATTTAGGAAATATGAAATAATCAAAGAGGCTGTTCTAAAGGGCAGCCTCTAGGTATTTATGAAATAGAATTGCTTAATACAAAATGAAGTGAAAAATAATCCAAATAAAGGAAAAATAAAGGAAAAATATATAAAGCAGTTAAGGAAATCATATTCAAGAGAGTCAGAAAAAAGAATTATTGATTTGTTAGTGTATTTTAAATACTATTTGCCAGATAAAGAATATAAAAATATGATGGAAGAAATTCAAGTTAAATTAGAAAAACTAAAAGGTTTAGTACAACCAAATGCCTTTGATAATATCAGAGGACAAATGGGAATAAAAAGTTTAGAAGATTTAGAAATATTAAAAAATCTACCTAAAAAAACAATAAAATATCATTCCTTTGATAAAGAAAATTAACAAAAAATAGCTTTAAATGAAAAAGTAACTGCACGAACATATTGACACCAAATTTTTTAAACCTTAAATGGGGTGAAAATTGAGCTTTAAATGGTGTATAATAATAAAAAA
>NZ_DBLZZO010000041.1:0-15448 GCF_057858645.1 Eubacterium sp. | reverse complement strand
TAAATATTTGTTTCTACATGAGCAAATTTATCAATTGATAGAAATTACAAAGGATCATATAGAAAAATTTATTGTGTATTGGTTCCCAAGAGTCTATTTGGTTGAACGATAGGGAGAAAATGGTGCATCGTTCAACCAACAGAAGCAACAGTAATATTAAATCCTGATACAGGAGAAGTTGAAAAAAATAAATATACCTATCAATTTTTTTGATAATCTTAATGATTCTGATTATGAGATGATAGAATACAAAGTATCAGAGCATTTACAGGAAAAAGGATTTGACGAAAACTATGAGGCAACAGAAGAAGGAAAAATTTGTGAATCAATACTTGATATGTTATAGAAAGCATCTTGCAGATAATGGCAGGATGTTTTTTTGTGGGAAGGAGAAAATATGGTAAGAGATGATTATCATGTAATTGTGTATCAGATATTATCATATTTGTACCAATGTTTAAAAAAGGTGCTGTCATTGATAGTAAGAACTTTGAACACAACTGTAAGTACTTTCAAATCAATAAAGATTACTGGGTGTACATATTATACAATATGCAATGCGTAGGTAATGTCAGTACACCAGACAGCGTTTAGACACTCAGGATTAAACTGTTCATTAAGAATGTTATGAAGTTCACGGCTAAAGTCAGAGTCTTTTGTTGTGGCAATCCATGGTTTTGACCATTGTGCCCTGATGCCTCTACCTTTGCAGCAACCTCTGTATAGATGGCTTCGGTTAGTCTTTTCCCAGAATGCCTATGACTTAGTATTATCAAGTATTGTTTTTTCAAAATTTAACATATTGAAATTCACTATTTTTCTTTCAACCATTTTTGGGATGTTGAAACGTTTAAAGTACCAAATATTGAACAAAAATATTCTATTACAAATTCTCTCTTTAAATCTTTAACTATTTTGGTATAATAAAATAACAAAATGGATTAGTACTAAGACCAATTTTCGAGTTAATTTTATGAAAGGAGAATTTGGAAATGCATAAGTATTCAAAAAAATTATTTTCAATAAGCATGTCATTTTTACTTATAATTAGCTTATTGTCCAGTACGATGATTTATGGTGCAGAATCAGATACCACTACTTTTTCTGATTTGAATGTAAATAATAACCAAATTGTCGTTCTTTATACAAATGATATACATGGAGGTGTAAGTAATCATTCACAATATTCAGGTTCAAGCAAGAGTTTAGGATTTGCAGGAATTGCCGCCTTAAAAGAGGAGGCTGCTAAGTCTGCTGCCGACGTCACATTGGTAGATATGGGAGATGCACTACAAGGAAGTGTTATTTGCTCACAATCAGACGGATTAGACTGCCTGGATATTATGAACCATGTGGGATATGACTATCAGGTTTTAGGTAATCATGAGTTTGATTATGGAATATCTCAGACTAAAACTTTTATGGAATACTCCACTGCTAAATATCTAGCTGTAAACTATATTGATTTAAAGGAAAATAAAAATATCTCACAGCCATACGACATAAAAACATATAATGTTAACGGTCAAGAAATAAAGATTGGCTACGTAGGTATTCTAACTCCTGAAAATATAACTAAAGGTTCAGTATCTACATATCAGGATGAGGACGGAAATTACATTTATGGATTTTGTGGAACAGACTTGAATGAATTTTACGGAAAGATGCAAGAAGCTGTAAACGAAATGAAATCAAAAGGCGCAGACTATATCGTAGCATTGGGACATCTTGGTGATGAAGGTATTACTGATGGTTGGTCTTCACGTGAATTAATTGCCAATACAACCGGTATTGATGTATTTTTAGATGGTCATGCTCACAGTTTTCTTAGTGGCGATACTGTTAAAAATAAAGAAGGCAAGAATGTTATTTTATCATCTACCGGAACAAAACTAGTTGACATAGGTGTCTTACAAATCACACTGAACAAAGATGGTTCTTTGTCTTCTAAAACAAATCTTGTTAATCAAATCACAGATGAAGAAAAAGAATTATCTTCATACAAAACTATAGATTCTTATGTAACAGGAATCGAATCAAAATATTCTAATTTAGTTAGAAAAGTTGGAGAAAGTGACTTTGGATTGTATAGTTACAATCCGGATACCGGAAACCGAATTATCCGTTCACAGGAAACAAACTTGGGTGATTTTATAACTGATGCGTTTAGAGTTGGTATGGATGCTGATGTTGCTTTTTCTAATGGTGGAAATATTAGAGCCGATTTAGCTTCAGGAGAATTGACCTATTTAGATATTTTAAATGTTTTACCATGGAGTGATTATGTTGTTAAGCTTGAAGTTACTGGTAAACAGTTGCTTGATTGTCTTGAAATGGGAGCTCATTTATGGCCTGAACAATGCGGTGGATTTATTCAAACTTCAGGGTTGACTTATGATATAAACACTGATATTAAACCATCTGTCACAATTGATGAAAACGGACAGTTTGTTTCAGTAGACGGTGAATATCGCGTTAAAAATGTAAAAGTTGGTACAAAACCTTTAGACTTAAATAAAACTTATACATTAGCGATTGATGATTGTTATTATCATGACACAAATGATGGAATGACGATGTTCTTAAATTGCAAAGCTTTAGTAGATGTAGATGCTAAAAAGGTTGATGCCGACTTAGTTTCTGATTATATCTCTTCAAAAGGTGGAACAATCCCTGAAGAATATAGAAATATCAATGGTCAGGAAAGAATTCATTTTATAAATAATTCCACAACTGTGAAACCAGAAACACCAACATCAGAAAACAGCACAACTGTTAAAGAGCAACCTTCTACAAAGGTATCTCAGATTACAACCACACGTAAAATTGCTCCAAATAAGGTTGTAATAAAGAAAGCAAGGAAAACCGGCAAAAAAATCGATCTTAAACTAAAAGCCCTCAAGCGTGCTTCTGGTTACCATGCACAAATATCTTATAAGAGAAACTTTAAAAAAATTGTAAAATCAAAATTTTACAAAAAAGCTAAATTTAAAATGACACTTTCAAAGAAAACCAAGAAAAAAGTGTATGTTCGTGTTCGGGCATATATTTCTTATGGAAAAGTGAAAAAATTTGGTAAATGGTCAAAGATCAAAGTTGTTAAGTAAGAGTATTGATTTTCTTTCCCCTTCAAATCCATCAATTTGAAGGGGAAAGAAAGATAACAATTAAGCTGCTTTGTAGAAAAATCGGATACATTTTTGTATAAATATTAACACGGGAAAGTAAAGACACCTTTAAAGGGTGTCTTTTGTATATTGTAGAAAAGTATATATTATAACAGTTATTACTTTATATTCAGGTGTAGTTTGCTTAGGAAATATTATAAAACTTGAAATACACAAACATTTGCTATAATACTTATGGATAATATTTTATCTAAAAATGGCTCAAAAACGTGAAAATAGATAATATATTATCAGTAAAGGAGAACAAAATATGAAGACATATGTGTGGGAAACCACAGAAGAAATAGATAAAAATATAGCTGGAAGATTAAGAAATATAAGAAAACGGCATTGCATTTCCCAGGAAAAACTTTCAGAAATAAGTGGTGTAAGTTATGGCTCAATAAAAAGATTTGAGTCAACAGGACAGATATCACTTAAAAGTTTAACAAAAATAGCAACCAGTCTAGGTGTGGTAAACGAAATAAGGTCACTGTTTACAGATGTTCCGTATAGGAATATTCAGGAGGTTATAAATGAAGGGAAACAATAAAATATAACAATATCAGGTGGAATACAAATGTTAAAAGACAAGGATATAAGGGAACCTTTATTTGATTTTTTTGATGAAAAATTTGGTAAGGTGAGAATAATAGAGGAAAAGCAGATTGCAAAATCAAGAGCAGATGTAATGCTTGTATTGGAAGAAACTCTTGTAGGGGTGGAAATAAAAAGTGATGCAGATACTTACACAAGACTTGCCAGACAGATAAAAGATTACAATAAATTTTTTGATTACAATTATGTAGTTGTAGGCAGCAGTCACTCCAAACATATAGATGAACATATCCGTGAATACTGGGGAATAATAGTGGCGACTGAAGATGAAGGAGATATAAAATTTCAAATTTTGCGAGAGCCGGGGATTAATAAAAGGGCTCAGAAAACTTACAAAATGAAACGAAAATTAAGCATACTTTGGAGACCGGAACTGGCTCGCATTCAGGAAATAAATAATATGCCAAAGTATAAGCAAAAAAGCAAAGATTTTGTAATAACAAAAATCATGGAAAAAGTTCCGTGGGAGCTGCTACATAAACAGATAAGCGAGGAACTTTTCCAGCGAGACTACAATACTATTGGCGATGTGATACAGGAGTGGAAATTAAAGATAGTTGCACATTGGCTATTTAATGATTTATGGAAAGAAAGAGACAAAATTATTAATAGAGCAATAGAAATGTTAAATGCAACAATTAAAGATGAAAATGTTGTAGATTATACTGATGAAGTAAAAGAATTAAATAAAAAACGAAAGAAATATGAAGAAAAACTTTCCAATCTTGTTGAACTTCGTGTTGAAGGAGATATTTCAAAAGAAGTTTATGAGGAAAAGAAAGGAGTCTTCAAAAAGCAGATTGAGTACATTGATTCAGAGCTATTGAAGCGTGATGTGAAAAATTCCGCAATAGTTTCAAATGTAAAAACGCAGATTCAATTACTTACGGATTTGCTGGAAAAAAAGTATGATGTTATCAGTGGAGATATTCCAGAAGACATAGTGGAAACATTCATAGATCAGATAGTTGTTCATGATGATTATTTTGAATGGAGACTTAGAACATCCACAGAACCGGTGCTATGTAAAGTGGAAGGAAACGAAAAAGATAACACTATTATTTTTTTAGAAAATGACTCCCACAAGGTTGCCGCTCAATACAGGCAGCTATTGCTAACAAGTAATACACTGATAAGTGAAAGGAATATAATTACTTAAAATAATGAACTCCTGTATACCGGAAATGGTGTGCAGGAGTTTTTTTTCACATAAAATAGTGTAAAATCAAAATTATAATATCTTATGGGAGAAAATATAAGTAATATTTCTGTATTAGTAGGTAAAAATGGTTCAGGTAAAACCACTATATTGGACATATTAGGAATGGATAGAGAAGATAGATTGAAAAATTCGATAAAAAAGAAAAGTGTAAAAGATGAGTATTTTTTGTTGTACTATATAGGAAGAAATGACGATGGAGATGATATGTATGGTATAGAAGTAATGGGGAAAAATGTACTAACCCGTAGATTTGAATTATGGAAGCGAAAGAAGCTTAGAAGAAGATGGAGGATGTGTTTTCCTATTAATATCTGATGAAGAAAAGGAACATAGCAAAATAATGAAAAAATATTTTGTAGACAAAGAAGATTGTGAGTTTAAAGATATATTAGTTGAAAACAAGGGTGAACAGTGGATTTCTGAACTATATATTTCAGCTACAGAATATAGCATTACTATTGTGTACAAAAGGGGGGAGAAAAGAAAAAATGTTTAATTGATATTTAACACACGGATAAGTATAATGTAAATATAGAACAAAAGTCGTAGACTTATTTGGAAAGAGACATTTCAAGAGCAGATGTTAAAAAATGTGTTTTGGAAGGTGAAATAATTGAAGATTATCCAGATGATTTTCCACATCCTAGTTGTTTAATTTTTGGATATACTATAAATGATAAAATAATACATGTTGTTGCTGGAAGTGATGGAAAATATATTTATATTATTACAGCATACTTTCCAAATACAATCAAGTTTGAAAAAGATTTAAAGACAAGGAGGAAATAGATATGTGTATGTTTTGCAAATGTGATACAGTTAAACAAAGTACTACAACTCATGTTGTTAATTACAAAAATAGTATCATTGTAATTAAAAATGTTCCTTGTGAAGAATGTGAGCAGTGTGGAGAAAAATATTATACAGACGAAGTAGCAGAACAGTTAGAAAAGATGGTTAATTTAGCAAAGCAAATGATGCAGGAAATTGCAGTGCTAGATTATTCAAAGGTAGCATAAAAAGATAAAGCAGAAATAGGAGTGGCTGTAGTAAGCCTATGATATGTAACGGCTCAGGCAGCTATTGCTAACAAGTAATAAATACACTAGTAAGTATTACAGGGCAAACACTTTTATCCACTTTTGGGGCAAAGTTTTCAGCCAGTAATGAATCAATTTGAATCAGTAATGTAAAACTGAATCAATAGTGCCAGTAGGAAAAAATAAAACTCACATGAGTTGTGAGAGTGTCCAAGCATAAAGAATGACCTTGATGGTTCTGTAGAAATACAGACCGTCAGGGTCTTTTTTGCTAATAAATAGGCTTAAAACAGGCTATTGACAGCAGTTTTTAATAATTGGAGAAATACCTTATTTTAAGGGCTTTCAAGGGTCTTGAGTTACACATAAAATCATAATTTTATGAGGAACAGAAAATGTAATACAGAGTTAAAGGGTATTACTCTGAAGCAATCTATTTTATGTTTGAAACATGAATGGATAGGGGAAATCTCTGAAGGACAAAGAATTTACACAGGATAAAAACTTTGCCCCGAAACAGAATGAAAGAGATTGCCCTATGACAGATATAATTATAAAAAAGTATTTTTTTTATAAAAAAATGAAACTTTTTGGTACTTTGAATAGTCTAAATAGTATAAAGCGTAAAGGAGATAAAATTGAAAGAGAAAAAAGAAGATATAATTAGCAAACTTCTTATAAATAATTATGACAAATATTATCATATAGCATATAGCTATGCTCAAAATAAAAATGATGCACAGGATATAGTACAAAAAGGAGCGTATAAGGCTATATATAATTCGAAAAAATTGCGTCAGGTAAAATATGCAGACACATGGATATGCAAAATTATTATAAATGAAGCAATTAATTATATTAAAAAAAACAGGTTTAATTGGGATAGAGATATTGTAAATGAAATGAAAGATGAAAAAGATGTGTTTGAGATTGAAGATAATAAGATTGAATTGAAACAGGCGTTGAACAAATTAACAGATAAAGAAAGGGCTGTAATTGTATTAAGATATTTTGAAGAAATGAGTTTAAATGATGTTGCGTACATTTTAGGTGAAAACTTAAGTACAGTAAAAAGTAGGATATATAGGGCACTTGAGAAGTTAAAAGAGTATATGATAGTTAAATAAATTGTGATATGAAGGAGAAATTAAGATGGTAAATGATGAAATGTTAAAAAAACTTAAAAGTCAATATATTGGAGTCGAAGTTCCTGATGATGAAAAAATGAAATTAAATGAAGTTTTAGAGTATGCTAAGATTGATAAAAAAAGAAAAAGGAAAAAAGTTATAATTGCAAGATGGATGATTTCTGTTGCTGCATTGTTGTTAGTTGTAATTATGCCAAATACAAATGAAACATTGGCATCATCTTTGAAAAATATACCTTTGGTGGGAAATATTTTTACTGTAATAACAGTTAGAAAATATGATAAAGATAAAGATATCAAAGTTAATATGGCAAAAGTAGATTCTAATGGAGATATTAAAAACAAAAAAACAGTTGAAAAGTTAAATAATGATATAAAAAAATATACAAACAAGATAGTGAATCAATATAAAACTGATTTAGGTTCAAGTGGATTTAGTGATTTATATATGGATTATAAAATTGTTGTTAATAATGATAAGTGGTTTACAATAGCATTTACAATAAATGAAACCGGAGCAAGTGGATACGAATTTCATAGATATTACAATATAGATAAATCAAGTGGAAAGATTGTTAGTCTAAAAGATATGTTTAAGAAAAAATCTGATTATATAAAGATTATAAGTAATGATATAAAACGACAAATGAAACAACAAATGTTGACTAAAGACGTTGTATATTTTATTAAAGATAATGGCATTTCTACAGGATTTAAAGAAATATCAGGCAATCAAAACTACTATATAAATAATGAGGAAAATATAGTAATTGCATTTGATGAGTACGAGGTAGGACCAGGATGTACAGGGGCGCCTAAGTTTGTAATATCAAAAGATATAGTAAAAAATATTTTAAATAATTAAGAAACATAAATACAGATAATGGAGACGAAAAAGATGACAAGAGATGAAAAAAAACAAAAGAGAATAAGACAACTTAAAATGCGTGTAGTATCCACGTTATTAATATTGTGTTTAGTAATCGGAGCAGGCGGTTGTATTTTAATAGAAAAAAACAAAGGGAGTAAAATAGTTGTAAGAGTTAATGGTGAAGTTGTTGAAAATACAAAGAATGTTGCGGCTAATGGTGAAAAGGCTTCAACTGAAACAAAGAAAGAAAACGGTAAAACCGAAGAGAAAACAACAAAAGATAATAAAAGAGTAATTGATCCTAATAAACCTATGATTGCATTAACCTTCGATGACGGGCCGGGGGAGAGAACATTGGAATTGCTGGAAACATTGGAAAAATATAAAGTTAGAGCTTCGTTTTTTATGTGTGGTACAAGTCTTTCCAGAAACGATATAAAGGTGGAAGAAATTTTAAAGAAAATGGATGAATTAGGATGTGACATGGGAAATCATACGATGGATCATCAGTCATTGCTAACATTATCCTCGAAAAAAATCAAATGGGAAGTGGAAGGGGTTAATGATTTGATTAAGAAGCATGTTGGACATGGAACTAAATTTGTGAGACCACCTTACGGAGCAGGAATCAGGGATAAGAAGGTAAGTAAATATGTAAATGCACCTATGGTTTGCTGGTCTGTGGATACATTGGATTGGAAGACAAAAAGCAAAAAGAAAACAATAAGGTCTGTTATGAATGATGCTCATGATGGAGATATAGTGTTGATGCATGACATTCATGGATGGACAGTAGATGCAGTAAAAAAGATTGTTCCAAAACTACTAAAAAAGGGATATCAGTTAGTTACAGTATCTGAAATGGCAGAGGCTAAAGGCTGCAAACTAGAAAATAGAAAGCCATATTTTGAATTCTTCTAGATATAAGAACCGTTATGTTAAATTAAAAACTTAGCATTGCGGTTTTTATATGCAAAAAATTAACTTTTCACAGGAGATAAATAACCAGATAGAACCAGATACAAAAACAATTAAATAAAGGCTAAAAGTATTATCTGTCCCAACTTAAAAATGGTGTGTATTTTTTAGAAATGGTAACCAAATTTTATATTTCATTGAGCCTTAATTTGTAAGGTGATAACCTACAAAAAAGAGTGAAAATAGGAGGGAAACATGCTAAAAAGATTTATTTCAATTTTGCTAACAGTAGTTATGGTTAGCACGTTGTGGGGCGGTATGAATTTTGGTCAAAATGTTGAAGTAAAAGCTGCAACTGCAGGAATAACTAATGGTGCAACTTATACAATTGTATCGGCATATAATGGTAAGGCAATAACACAGACTGACCTTTCAACATTTTATGCAAATTGTGTGGTTTGGAACACAGATGCAATGAGCGATTTGGCAAGATGGACATTAAAGGAAACAGGGGATTATTATAATATCACCAATGTAGTATCCGGCAAAAGTATAAAAATAACCGGAAAAAACAATGGGGATAATATGGACTTAAATGGTAATGATAATTCTGATAATTACAGATGGAAGTTAGTGCCAATTACATCAGGAAAATATTCAGGATGTTACTATATTGTTTCAGCTGTAAAAAATGATAATGGTGAAGAAGAATATGCTGAAATTATCAGTGATGATGACAAAAAAGATAAGGATGGCGCACAGGTCAGATTATGGACAAAGGCAAAAAGTGTAGATTATGAGCCTCGTCAGATTTGGAGAATACAAAAGAGTGATGCTGAGAATTTATCATTTACTGAAGCAATGGCGGACAAGGCTTTAGAAGCATTTAAGAACAAATATTATGTTAAAAATTCAACAACAGGATATGACAGCCTGGGTGGTGGATTCTGGGGAATTGCAGAAGTTATGGAGGCTATGCTTGATGGATATGAAACAACAGGAAAATCAATTTACAGGGATATGTTTCAAAATACATATAAGGATTTTATAGCAAGAAATGGAGATTATTGGTCAAATAATGATTTTAATGATGATATAGCCTGGGCAGTGCTTGATTCCGTAAGAGCATATTTGTTGTTTGGTGATCAGAGTTACTTAGACATTGCCAAGAAAAACTGGGACTTTATGTATAAAAGAGGAACAGAAGGAAGAACAGACGGGCTTATCAGATGGTCTCATGAAAGCGGAAAAGGTGACGGAACAACGTCATGTATTAACGGACCTGCAACAGTAGGTGCATGTTATCTTGCAATTGCCACGGGCGATGACAGTTACTATACAAAAGCTAAAAGGGTATTTGATGCATGGAGAAACAGTTCACTGTATGTAAGGGAAGGCGATGATGCAGGACATGTATGGGATAGTGCAGGAAACGCCTGGCGTTCTACTTATAATCAGGGAACTTTCCTTGGAGCAGCAATCATGCTTTATGAAAAATATGGAACACAGCAGTATTATGATGATGCATGCAATGTCATGGCAAATACAGTAAAAAACTTATGCTATAACAATATTTTAAAAGAAGAGAATACAAATTCAGGTGACCTTTCAGGTATGAGAGGAATTCTCATGAGGTATATGAGAAAATTCATTGTAGATTTTAATAAGGGTGAGTATCTTTCATTCTTTAAAGATAATGCAAGAGTTGCATGGATGAATAGTAATTCAAAAGGAATTATGCAATGTTCATGGCAGAATAAAGCATCTGAAGACGCAACATGGGATTCATTTGCGGCTTATAACGCCATTTCACTTATGGCGAATATGCCGACATATGCAGATAATTTACAAAGAGATGCTTATTCAAATATTGAAGCAGAAGATTTAGATTATTGTAAAGGGCTTATTTCAGAAAATTCCGGCGGAACAAGTGGTGGCAGAAGTCTTGGTGGTGTAAAGAACGGCAACTATGCTGCTTACTACAATATTGATTTTGGTGAGACAGGTGCGTCAAAACTTACATTTAAATATTCAAGAGAAACTGAAAAAGAAGATGCAAATGGAATACTGGAATTTAGGCTTGGAAGCACAACAGGACCACTTATTGCAAAGGCAAGCATTGAAAATACAGGAACATGGCAGAACTGGAAGGAAGTGACAATTGATACAGCCCGCATTACCGGAGTACAGAACGTATACATAGTGTTTAAGTCAGATACATCACATGTATGTAATTTTGATTATTTTAAATTTACTAAGGCAACAAAGGATGATCAGGGATACTTTTTCCTAAAGTCAGATGCATCAAAGCAGTATGCAAGGTGTAAAAACGGAAGCAGTGATACAACAATTGTTGCAACAAGTGATAATAGAGATGAGTGGGAACAGTTTAAAATAATTAAAAATGATGATGGAACAGTTTCTTTCAAATCATTAGTGTCAGGAAAATATATATGTATGGTAAGTGAAGGAGCATATCTTACAGCAAGCACCTCCGCAATATATAACGGAGAAAAATTTGTTATAGAAAGATACGCGGAAGATACAAGTAAAAATAAACAGTTTGCTATTAGGTCAATTGCAAATGGAAAGTATTTGTGTGTTGATCCAAATGGCGACAAGGCGGTTCTTTCAACTTCAACTACTATAGGTGGCTTAGGGGAAACTTTCCATATGGAAACCGTAAATGGAGAATGGATAGTGCCTGACGGAACTGTTCTTGCGGATAGTGCATATAAAGATGCATTTTCAAAAATTGAAGCAGAGAACACAGATGACTATAATGGAACAATTAATTATGATACATACCTAGGAAATACCAATGACGGTGAATGGGCAAGATATGATAGTGTAAGGTTTACCAAAACCGCAAAGAGTATTATAATGAATTACTCTGTAAGAGGTAAGATTGCCACAGGAAAAGTATCATTATATTTAGATAGTTTGGATACGACACCTGTTGGAGAATTGTATCTGACTGAAACTGCTGAAGATAGTTGGGATACATATGTTGAAAAAAAGTTTGCTTTGGAAAAAGAGATAAGTACAGGAGTTCATAAGGTATATCTTAAATTTACTCCTGACAGCGGAAAGACATATGTTGGAAATATTGATTATTTCTTATTTAGTGAAGAACCAACAACAGTAGCACCACCTACTACAGTAGCACCTACGACAGAGGCACCTACAACAGCAGCGCCTACAACGGTTGCGCCAACAACAGAGGTACCAACAACGGTAGCCCCTACGACAGAGGTACCAACAACGGTAGCACCTACAACAGCAGCACCAACAACGGTAGCTCCTACTACAGAGGCACCAACAACGGTAGCTCCTACTACAGAGGTACCAACAACGGTTGCACCTACTACAGTAGCCCCTACAACGGTGGCACCTACAACGGAAGCCCCAACGACAGAGGCACAGACAACAATGGCGCCTACAACACAGAGTAAAACTTCAACAGAAGCAATTGGAGAAGGAAGCGATGTAGGTAAGGTTAACAGGAAAATACTTAACTGCAAGAATGATAAGGATTTAGCAGGATCTACTTTCGGAAAACTTTGTGTAAAGGTTAAGAAGAGCAAGAAGAAGGCTATCAGTCTTACATGGAAGAAAATACAGGTTGCTAAGACATATGTTATATATGGTGCAAAATGTGGAACTTCATATAAGAAGATTGCAACTGTTCACAGCAAGACATTTACTAATAAGAAGCTAAAGAAAGGTACTTATTATAAGTACATGGTTGTTGCATTAAATGAAAAGGGCAAAGTGGTAGCAATATCCAAGTTAATTCATGTGGCAACAAAGGGTGGAAAAGTAGGTAACTGTAAGAAACTTAAAGTGAACAAATCAAAGGTTAACATAAAGCAGGGCAGGAAGTTCAAGTTAAAAGTTAAACAGATTGCTAAATCAAAGAAGGTTAAATTAAAGAAACATAGAAAGACAGCCTTCGAATCAGATAATCAGGATGTGGCTGTTGTATCCAAAAAGGGAGTCATTACAGCTAAGAAGAAAGGCAAATGTTCAGTTTATGTTTATGCACAGAATGGTGTGTACAAACGAGTGAAAGTTACAGTTAAATAAAGATATATAATATTAGAAAAGTAGCGGGCATTATGATACGCCCCGGTCATATAGACAGGGGCGTATCATGAAGCCCGTTATTTTGGCTTAAAAACAACAAAGAAGCAACGTTTATTTTTGTATTATATAGATTGCCAAATTTAAATATCCTGCAAATGAAGGTAAAAAACAATATTGACCAAAAGAAATTAAAAGCAAGTTAAATAAACAGATAAGGCTTTATCATTAGGTTAATCTGAAATTACTGCAAGATCGGAACTGATACCCATAAGGACATACAGAATAGTCCAAATAATTGGGAAAACACATCCCAGTGGAGAGAAAGGCAGCTTGTTTATCATCTCAAAGGTCTGCATATTTCCCCGGGTTAAAAGGGCAGATAAAACACCCCTATGGAATTATTGTATATTAGAGAACAGGATTTCCATCTGGCTAGTGGAGAAGAGTAGGATGATATTCTGAATCATTATGAAAAAAGAATAGAAAAATTACGATTTGGAAAGAGTAGCCAATGAAAAATACTTGATTCAAATTAGTTGTCGATATTGTCAATAAGTTTGAAATAAACTTTTATATGTGGAATTTTTAAATATATATTACACATATTAATTCAAAAAATAAAAAAATATCGACAATATCTACAGGACAAAAAAGAGAGGAGAAAGCATACGCGTAGGTTTTTAGCGTTCATAAAAAGTCTTAGAAATAATTTGCAAAAAATGAACAATCTTCAGATTTACAGAATGATGAAGAGTACTGGAACTATTTGTTTAAAATGGCTATAGAATACGAAGAAGAAGCTAACTGTAATATAAGTATAGGACAGGTAAGGTCAGAGTTGCATTCTATTGCAGAGTAAGTACGCAACACGAAAGCCAGATAGGAGCTTTAGAAAACCAAATTCAGTACCTATCATACCAGTATGGGAGGTGGGTGACAACTACCCTAGGCTAGAGGGTTTCATTTCTCACTTCTTTCTTACGCTGGCGATTTCCAACTTCTTCATATAAATACTCTAAATCATGCAAAGCAGATAATTTTGTATTTTCAAGTTCTCTTTCTCCTTCATCTCTAATCTCTTCCGATAATTTTTGTTCACATTACTTAACTATATTTTCTAACTTTCCTATCTTTTTTGAGGAGATTCTTTTTCTTCTGATATAGTCATCTCTTTAGTTCTTTTATATTTATTGTATTGATTTTCTAAAGAATTACAAATTTCAATACTCTGTTTAATGTTTTTAAATAGTTAAAATTTAATTTTTGTAAAACGTAATAATTTTTCTACCAATTCTAGTAAAATTGTGATAGAATATTGATAATAGGAGGAAAAAGAAATGAAACAAAAAAAATTTTTTATAATAGGTTTGATATTATTAGCAGTTATCTCATTTATAATATTCATACTAGTATCAGGTAGTGGTAAGAAAGGTAATGTTGAGACACCAAAAAACGTTAATGACATTATTAATACTATAAATAAAAATAACAAAAATGTTTTACCCGAACTTGAAACTATTAAAGTAGATATAAAGAATATTGATGAAGTTACTAGTTATACTGGATTAAAAACAAATGATGGAATCGAATCAATTGTTGTATCAGAACCGTTGGTAACAGCACAAGCTTATTCAGTTGCTATTGTTAGGGTTAAAGACAATGCTGATGTAGAAAAAATTAAACAAGAGATGTTAGATAATATTGATATGAGACGTTGGATTTGTGTTTCTGCAGAACAATTATATATCACAAATAGTGGTAATGTAATATTCTCTGTAATGGCTGATAAAGATGTTGCTAAAGCAGTATATAATGATTTTAAGAAATATGTAAATAATAATATTGGAAAAGAATTAGAAAAATCAAATAACTAAGAAAATATAGAACTTCCATCAGAAACGCCAGCAGAAAAATAATGAAGAACCTTTTAAGGTGCCTTTTTATAGGAGGATAAGATGTTATTTAATAGTATTAGTTTTTTATATTATTTTTTACCAGCATTAATAATTATATATTTTATAACACCTAAAAAATATAAAAATATTATTTTATTAATTGCATCTTTATTGTTTTATCTTTACGGAGAACCTAAATATGTTTTCTTAATGATTGCAGAAATTATTATTGCTTATATAGGTGCTATTTTAATTGATAAATATAAAAATCAAAGTAAAAATATATTAATAACAACTTTAATTATACATATATTTTTATTAATAATATTTAAATATACTGATTTTATTATACAATCAATTAATGATATATCTAATGCTAATATTAAATTATTAAATATTGCATTACCAATAGGAATATCATTTTATACATTTCAAATTATAAGTTATCTTATTGATGTATATAATGGTAAAGTTAAAGTT
>NZ_DBLZZO010000040.1:0-19057 GCF_057858645.1 Eubacterium sp. | reverse complement strand
TATTGGAGCAAAAAGATTTTAAATCTTTAGCTAAATATTACGAGAAACTTACGTTACCAAGATTATCGACAGTAAGAAAAGGTAATCCTGAATTAAAGTTAAAGGTAAAAACAATAAATTCTTCAGTAAAAGCAACCGTCGAAAATCTTAAGGATTTGTACTTTACAGAACCGATTGACGAGATTTATGAAGACTTGGTTAATTGCAGAGAAACAATAGATATATTATGCGAGATTACAATAAAACTTATTGAAAGATTTACAGCGGAGAAAAGAGAAAAGAGAATTGCAGACTTTGACGATATTGCTCACATGGCACTTAATATTTTAAATGATATAGATGACAATGGAGATTTACACCCAACTAAAGTGGCAAAGGATATGTCCAAAAACTATAAAGAAATTATGATTGACGAGTATCAGGACAGCAACTATGTTCAGGAAGCAATTTTAACAAGTGTTTCAAAAGGCTATGGCATTAATAATATGTTTATGGTTGGGGATGTTAAGCAGAGCATCTATCGTTTTAGAAATGCAAAACCTCAGTTGTTCCTTGAGAAGTTTTATTCTTATGAAGAAGACTTGCAGGCAGATAATTGTCTGATTACGCTAGATCAGAACTTTAGAAGTAGAAAGGAAATAATAGACAGTGTAAATTTCTTATTTGACAGAATAATGACTCCTAATTTCGGTGACATTGATTATCAAAAAGGACACAGACTTTCTTTGGGAGCACAGTATGAGAAGATTCCTGAAAGACAGGATAATAGAACAGAATTTATCGGTATACAAACCGGCTCAAAAGAAAAAGAGGCTACATTTGTAGCATCTAAAATCAGGGAATTAACGGACCCGCAAAATGGCTTTATGGTTCAGGGAAAAGATGGAAAAATGCGACCTGCCCAGTACAAGGATATAGTTATTTTAATGCGTAGTGTAAAAAGCAATGCAGGCATATATGTTGAGCAGCTTATGAATATGGGAATTCCTGCATACGCAGATTCTAAGAGCGGATTTTTTGATTCAATGGAAGTGGAAACAATTATGAATATGCTTACCATAATTGATAATCCAAGACAGGATATACCATTAGTATCTGTACTTACAAGCGCTATGTTCAATTTTACAGATGACGAACTTGCAGTAATTAAGGGAGACAGCCGGAAGATTTCATTTCTTGATTCCTTATTGACTTATCAGGAAACAGGAGATGATTCAAATCTTGTTAAGAAAATTTATGATTTCTTTAAGGAACTTAATTATTACAGAAAACTGGATTATAAGAATTCTGTATATGAAATTATAAATGAAATATTAGAAAGAACAGGATTCCAATATTATGTATCAGCCTTAAGCAACGGAAAGAGAAGATATTTAAATATTGAAAGCTTAAAGGAGAAGGCTGCAAACTATGAAAAAACAAGTTACAGAGGACTTTTTAACTTTGTAAGATATATTGAGAAGATTAAGGAGTTAGACAGTGACCAGGGGGAAGCATCAACAGTTAATGAAAATGATAACATTGTAAGAATACTTTCAATTCATAAAAGTAAAGGTTTGCAGTTCCCTATTGTTTTCATTTGTGACACTTCAAGTAACTTCGTTGCAGATGCAGGAACTGTAGATATAAGTGACAATGGCTATGCAGCAGTAGATGCCATTTTTCCAGATGTCAAACTAACCGTTACACCTACATATAGAAAGTATGTAAAGGATTTAAACAAACAGGAAAGTCGTATGGAGTATTTACGTCTTTTGTATGTTGCATTAACAAGAGCCAAGGAAAAGCTGATTATAACAGGACGTGTTGGAAGCAAGTATGAAAAGGAATGTGAGGAAATCATTAATTCAGAAGATGCTCCACTAACTTATAATCAGATAATGAACAACAGCTCTTTCTTTAAATGGATGCGATTTGTATATTTAAAGAATCAGGTTTTAGTTAATAACAGTTTTGTAACTGAAGATGAAATATCGGAAAATGAAGTAGATCAAATGGTAAAATCTGAATTAAAAAAGATGTTACTTGAAACATGGAATAATGCGGAAGTACCAAAGGATGTTTACGACAGACTTATTAAAGATTTTAATTTTGAATATCCTTATATTGAAGATATTAACCTTTGTTCAAAAGCTAGTGTAACTGAACTAAAAAAAGAAAGTATGGCAGATGAAGAAGCAGAAGATTCTTTAGACAAAATCTTTCAAAAAACTTCTGTTCATAAAGAGACGGAAATTGTTCCACAGTTTATGAAAGAGGACAAGGAGTCTTCGGATAGAATATATGGAGCAGAGCGAGGCACAGCATATCATAGAGTTTTTGAATTAATGGATATAGAAAACAAAGAATATTCAAAAGATATAATTACTAATATGATACAGGCTCAAATTGACAGCAAATTATTAACTAAGATTCAGGGAGAGGCTGTTAATCCTTATGATATTTTAAATTTCACAAAAACAAAGGTTTTTGAAAGAATGGCTAAGGCAAAGGAAAGTAATCAGTTATATAGAGAACGACAGTTTCTTTTAGGAGTACAGGCAAAGGAAATTAAGGAACACTCAAACTCAGATGAGTTAATGATTATTCAGGGTATTATTGACGTATGCTTTATAGAGGATGACAGGTATGTGATTTTAGATTATAAGACAGACAATGTTGACTCAATGGATGAATTAAAGCATAGATATAGGAAACAGTTAGAATGTTACAAATTAGCCCTTGAAAAAATCACAGGAAAAAAAGTTTCTGAAATGATAATTTATTCTGTAAAATTGGGAGAAGAAATGGCTATATAAAGAATTATTTTGTAAAACTAAGAAGAGACTACATAAAAGAATATGTAGACTAATAGGTAAAGAATATAAATAATTAGATACAAGCAAAATATAAAGTTTAAAGGAGGCAGGTGTAATTCTAAGCATTACCGGAATTATACGATAATATATGAACATACCAAAATATTTGCAAAAAGGAGATACCATTGGGGTTACTGCAACATCTGACGGTATTGTAAATGAATTAAAGAAAAAAAGAGTAGAGAATGCAATGAGACAATTATCTGACAGGGGTTACAATGTAATTGCTACAGATAATCTTTTCAAAAGTGATGCAAGAGGCTGTAGTGGTACAGGAGCTGAAAGAGGAAAAGAAATAAATGAATTAATACATAATCCTAATGTTAGAAGCATTATGTCTGCTGCAGGTGGAGATTATTGTATGGAAATGCTTGAATACATTGATTTTGAGTATTTAAGTAAGGATCCAAAATGGTTTCAAGGGTTTTCTGATAATACATGCATAGTTTATCCTTTAGTTACTAAGTATGATACAGCAGCAGTCTATGGATGTCATGTCGGAGATTTTGGGATGAAACCATGGCAGAAACCTGTAGAGGATGCTTTAGGTGTTATTGAAGGGACAACAAAGAAGCTTAATTCCTACGATAATTTTGAAGATGAGAGACATGAGTATGTAAGTGGCTATGAGGGCTATTGTGCAGACAAAGAAGTTAGGTGGGTAAACGGTCGTATGGAAGATGAAATTAGTATGACAGGAAGATTGATAGGTGGCTGTTTAGACGTAATTGTTTTTCTGTTAGGAACAAGCTATGATGGTACGGAAGAATTTATAAATAAGTACAATTCTGATGGTATAATCTGGAATCTTGAAAGTTTCAATATGGAGGACACCACGATTATTACTCACCTTTGGCAAATGAAAGAAAAGGGGTATTTTAAATATGCTAATGGATTTATTTTTGGCAGACCGTTAATGTACAACTCTTGGAGCAACAGAACTTATGAAGATGCAGTGATGTCAGTTTTAGGTGACTTAGATGTACCAATTATATTTAACAGTGATATTGGACACAAAGGCCCACAGTTCCCAATCATAGAAGGAGCTAAGGCAAAAATAATCAGTAGTAATGGAAAGGGAATTCTTGAATATATTTAAAAAAAGATATTTTCGAGTTTTAAATGAATGAAAAACAGGATAACCAACTTAATATAGCTTTGGAGACTCCATTGGAGCAATTGGAAAAATCCCGAGAATTATCAGCAGGTTATAATGTGGAAAATGATTCCTGGGATTTAATTATCAAATATTTCGGAGACATAGGCACAATTGAACCTTTAGTTAATAGAATAAAACCTTTATCAGGTGGCTATGCAACTGCTAATGCAAACAGAATTTTTGTAGATGAAATAGCAAATCTTCCAAACGTAATATTTGTGGAAAAACCAAAGAATCTGGAATTTGCTGTTTTAAACGGAAAAAGACAATCCTGCATAAATGAAGTTCAAAATGATTATTTTCAGCTGGATAATGAAACAGAGCCAGGTAACGAAGTACAGCCAAATAATGAAACACAGTCAAATATCAGACGTCAAATAGGAATAGATGAAGAATTCTTTTTTAATAATAAGACACCGTTATTCGGCAGAGGTGTTCTTGTTGGCATAATTGACAGTGGAATTGATTTTACAAACAATGCCTTTATAGATGAAAATGGTAATACAAGAATATTAAGGTTGTGGGACCAGCAAACGAACAGGGTATATACAAGTGAAGACATTAATAGAGCCTTGGAAAGCAATAATCCTTATGGGATAGTTAATTCAAGAGATGTATCAGGTCATGGAACACATGTTGCAGGTATAGCAACAGGTAATTTTGCCACAGACAAAAACAATAATTTAGGAATTGCAACAAGAAGTGATTTAATAGTGGTAAAAATGTCTGTGGATAATGAAAATTCATTTCCAAAAACTAATCAGTTAATGGAAGGCGTTGACTTTATTATAAAAGAAGCGAACATTCTGGAGAGACCGGTTGTAATAAATATTAGTTTTGGAAACACATACGGTTCACATGATGGAACCTCTTTGCTTTCAACATATTTGGATAATGTTGTAGACAGTAATAGGGCAGTTATTGTTGTTGGAACAGGTAACGAAGGGGGAAGTTCAGGCCATAGCGGAGGGTATTTGGAGCAGGAACCTGTAGAAGTGGAACTTCAAATATCAAATTATGAGAGAGCATTTGGCATACAAATTTGGAAAAATTATGTTGATAAATACGAGGTTAGTCTAATATCTCCATCAGGCGAAAGTACATCAATATTTAGCAGGGAAGGATACATTTATAAGCAACATTTGGAAAACACAAATATAAACGTTTTATATGGAACGTCAAAACCTTATAGTATTTTTCAGGAAATATATATTAGTTTAATTCCACAAAATAATTACATTGATGCAGGAATTTGGAAAATAAAATTATTTCCTAATAGAATTGTAACTGGACGATATGACATGTGGCTTCCAGGCCAGGAGAAAATTAATACGAATACAAAATTTTTAAGACCTGATCCATATACAACGCTTACAATTCCTTCTGCAACTAATAAGGTAATATCTGTAGGGGGCTATAACGGAAGAGATGACAGCATTGCTACTTTTTCAGGAAGAGGATATACAAGAGAGTACAATATGGTGAAACCTGACATTGTTGCACCGGCTGTAAATATTGTGTCAGCATCCAATAATGGAGGAATAACAGTAAAAAGTGGAACTTCAATGGCTGCACCTTTTGTTACAGGAGCAGCAGCGTTGCTAATGGAATGGGGCATTGTAAATGGAAATGACAGATTTTTATATGGTGAAAAGGTTAAGGCATATTTAATTAGAGGAGCAAGACCTTTAAGCAGTAGAGAGGAACAACCAAATCCACTGGCAGGCTATGGTGCTCTATGCCTTTCAAGAAGCTTTCCTGATTAATGTTATTAAACATTATAAGCATATATAATATACTTAAAAAGCATAAAAGATAATAAATAAGCATTAGACATAGAAAAGAAAAAAGTCTAAAATTAAATTAAACATTGATTAGTTATGTTCCGATGTATTTTCAATTCAATCTAGAGCATGTTATGAGGTGGCAAGAAAATATAACTTACCTGTAATTATTATGGAACCGGTAAAAGGTGGAATGCTTGCAACACCACCAAAACCTGTGGCAGAAGTGTTTGATAAGGCTGACAACTCAAAGAGTTATGCATCTTTTGCAATTAAATTTGCAGCTAATCATGTATGGAAGGTATCCTTTTTTGTGTTGAAACATTTCCGTAAAAAAGTTAAAATCAAAATTAGTATAATTATATATAAAAAATGGTTATACTACAAAAGAATGAATGGCTGAAGAACAAATATCAATCAGCTAAATGATTAATAATCAATAAAGAACAATAGGTTAAACAATTAGCCAAGAAAACAAAAAAGTTAAACAACAAATAGCTAAGCAAACAGTTAGGAGGAGAATATTATGGCAATTATTGAAGTAAATAAAGATAATTTTGAAGAGGAAGTTTTAAAGTCTGATAAGAAAGTTTTAGTAGATTTCTGGGCAGACTGGTGTGGACCATGTAAAATGTTAAGTCCTGTAATTGATAAGTTGGCAGAAGAATTAGAAGATGTAAAAGTATGCAAGGTAAATGTTGATACAGAACCTACAATTTCAATTGAGTACAACATTATGAGTATTCCAACATTACTTGTATTTGAAAATTGTGTTGAGGTAAACAGATCAGTGGGACTTGTATCAAAAGAAGAAGTTTTAGAATTACTAAAATAAAACTGATTGTGTGAAAATATTAAATTAGCAGTAAATTACAGCAATTAATAGCAATTTAAAGATTAATGGACACATTATATTTTAATTCTATCAATTTATTAAGATACTATATAGGAGATAGAGTATGGATAGTTGTAATAGATTGCTGTGATAATGGCTTAATAATCGATGGTTTAGAAATCTGCAGTATATTACAGAATTTTTACTGAAAGATGGAGTTTTAAGATACGAGGAGATTAACTGATGAAAATTAATAGAACAATACTTATTGTTGAAGATGAAGAAAAATTAAGAACAACTGTAAGTGATTTTTTGAAATTATATGACTATAACATTATTGAAGCAAAAGATGGTGAAATGGCATTGGAACAATTTGAAAAAAACATTCACTCAATTGACTTAGTTTTACTAGATATAATGCTTCCAATTTATGATGGTCAGTATGTTTTACAGAAGATAAGAGAAACATCAGAGGTTCCAGTTATTATGATGACAGCAAAATCGGGAGATGTGGAACAGGTAAAAAGTTTTGGAAATGGTGTAGACGATTACATTAAGAAACCGTTTATGTTAGCTCTTTTGAAAGCAAGAATTGAAGCAGTTTTAAAAAGAACATACAAATCAGAGAACAGACATAAGAAGCTTGAAGCTGGCAAACTTTCATTGGATTGCAAAGCAAGGAAAGTGTATGTAAATAACCAACATATAGTTACAACACCAAAGGAATTTGATTTGTTAAGTTTCTTTATTGAAAATCAAAATGTCACTTTGAAAAGAGAGCAGATTCTTGATGCTGTATGGGGACCGGATTATGACGGGACTTATAGAACAGTTGACACAATTGTAAAACAGATAAGAATAAAATTAAGTGATGAGTGTCCATATATTAAATCAATATATGGCATTGGTTATATTTTTGAGGTTGAAGATGTTTAAAACAATAAAAAGCCGAATGATAATTATGCAGACAATTACAATATTTTTTATATTGGGTATATTGTTTGTTTTATTTAGTGCATTTGCAGAGGATTATTATTTCAGCAGAAAGATTGGGGTAATTAAGCAATCGCTCAACACACTGCAAAAAGAGGATATATCTACTCTTACATATAAAAACAGGTATATTATTTCTTATGAAGAACAGAAGTTGAGATTTGTTATTGCAAATGAAAAATTTGAACCAATATATGTAACGTCAAAAACAAAGAATTTTAAGCCTATGGCACAAAATGCAAAGGCAAAAGCAAAGGTTGAAAATAGCATTGTCAGTAGATTGTATAGATTCTCTGAGAAAGAAATAGTTACAAATAATGGTGTGGGAAAAATTTCAGGGCGTGAAATAATAACTCAGAATGGCAACAAATATTATTTATATGTATATGAATTAAAAAGTAATATGAAAATACATTTATCATATTATAAGTTATTCTTTGGGATAATGTTAATTCTTGTTGCTGTAGTTGGAGTAATTGTTTCTGTTGTAATTTCTAACCGTATTTGTAAGCCAATAAGACAAATTGAAGAAAATACAAAACTTGCTGTAAAGAATAACTTTGAACTTAATATTAATGAAAATCAGGAATTTGTTGAACTTTCAGGTTTAGCCCATAGCATTAATATTATGTTATCAAAAATCAGGAAACAGATTACTGAATTGGAAAATGAAATAGAAAATAAAACAAAAGTTGAAAATCTCAGAAAGCAGTTTGTAAACAATGTTTCCCATGAAATGAAAACACCACTTGCCATTATTTCAAGTCAGGTGGAAATGTTAGAACTATTGCAGGATAAGCAGAAAAAGAAGGAATATTGTCAGTCTATCATAGAGGAAACGGAGAATATGTCTCAAATGATTAATGACATGATAGTTATATATTCAATGCAAAGTGCAGAGGAAGAGTTAATGGTTGTAAGTGCTGATATTAACGAACTTGTAGAATTCACTTGTAGAGACTATGATAAGCTTTTCTTTGCGAAAAACATTTCTCTTCATGAAAGCTATACTGAAAAATGTATGGCAGAAGTTAATGAAAGATTTTTCACTCAGGCAGTGAGTAATTACATAACAAATGCAATAAAACATTGCAAAGAAGAAGGTAATGTTTACGTTAGAGTTATGTCTGGCGAAAACAATATTAAAGTCGAAGTTGAAAATGATGGAAAACATATACCTGAAGAAAACATTGAAAATATTTGGAACATGTTTTATCAGGGCAACGACAGTGCAACCTTAAATGGACAAAAAGGCAGTGGACTTGGTCTATATCTTGTAAAAAGTATTGTAGAGTTACATCATGGAAAGTACGGGTGTGAAAATGTTGAGAACGGTGTTGTTTTCTACATTGAATTACCTAAAGTGCAAAAAAGCAATTAATAGAAAATTGAAATAAGTTAGTGCCAACGGTATAATCCTAATAGGTATAAGGTGAAACGTTAAGTAACATTTATAGATTAGGAGGAAATTATGATTAATTTTGCAACTGTTGGCACTAATTTTGTTGTAGATTGGTTCCTTGAGGCGGCTTCACAATGTGATAGCTTGAAATACAAGGGAACATATTCACGAAACATTGAAAAAGCAAAAGAGTTTGGTGAAAAGTACGGAAGCACTCTTTTCTTTGATGATTTAGATAAACTTGCAAAATGCGATAGCATAGACGCTGTTTATATTGCAAGTCCAACATCCTTTCATTTTGAACAGGCTCTTAAAATGATTGAAAATAGGAAACATGTATTTGTTGAAAAGCCTATGGCAAGTAATAGCAGGGAAGTGGAAATTTTAATTGAAAAAGCAAATGAAAACAATGTGGTTTTAATTGAAGGAATGCGCCCTGTTTATGATGATGGCTTTAAGGCGGTGGAAAAGGCCATAGAAAAAATAGCTCCTGTAAGAAGAGCAAGCTTTAAGCTATGCCAGTATTCATCAAGATATAATAAGTTTAAAAACGGTATTGTGGAAAATGCTTTTAACCCTAAATTTTCCAATGGAGCGATTATGGATATTGGAGTATATTGCGTTCATCCAATGGTAAAATTATTTGGTATGCCTGAGCAAATTGATGCAAGCGCCATTATTTTACCGGATAGTATAGACGGAGAAGGAACTATATCCCTTAAGTATAAGGATATGTTGGCAGACATAACCTATTCAAAAATTTCAAATGGTTTTACACCAAGTGAAATACAAGGTGAAAAAGGAGCAATTTTAATTGAAGCAATAGATTGTCCAAGACGTGTAATAGTTCGTTACAACGATGGAACTACAGAGGAAGTCTATAACGTAGAGTTAGACAATAATCTGGTATTTGAAGCGAAAGAGTGGGAGACAATGATAAATAGCCATGACTATAGTGATAAACATAGCAAATATTCACTTATGGCACTTGAAATTATGGACAAGGCAAGAGCAATTCAGGGGATAGTTTTCCCTGCAGATAAAAAACACTAACAATTTGTCGGAAAATCTGTTAGAATACTACAGGAAAAAAATTTAAAGAGGTATAAAAAATGTTAAACGCGAAGCAGGCAACAGTAAAATATTCAGAAGGAGGAATGGGAAAAACAACCATGCCATTAGGTAAAATGTTTGCATTGGCATTTATGGCAGGTATGTTTATTTCATTTGCAGGAGTTGCATCATCAGTTGCTGCAACAACAGTAGAAAATGCATCACTTGGAAAGTTAATAGCAGCATTAATATTTCCGGCAGGACTTGCAATGGTAATATTAAATAATTCAGAACTTTTTACAGGAAACAACTTATTAATTATTTCAGTATTAGATAAACGAATTAAATTCTATTCAATGCTTAAAAACTGGATAGTAGTATATATTGGAAACTTTGTTGGTTCTATTTTTGTTACAGGCGGTTATGCGTTAGGTCATGAATTTTCATTATTTAACAATGGTGTAGCAAAGAATATTATGACAACAGCAGTTGCAAAATGTAATCTTTCTTTTTCAGATGCATTTATTAAAGGTATATTCTGTAACATATTAGTTTGTGTGGCAGTTATGATGGCACTTACAGCTGAAAGAGTATCAGGTAAAATCATGGCATTATTCTTACCAATTATGGTATTCGTTATTTCAGGGTTCGAGCATAGCGTTGCAAACATGAGTTATATAAGTGGTGGTTTATTTATTCATTCACAGTATGGTAGCCTTGGAATAGATACAGCAGGTCTTACATGGTATAACTTTTTAGTAAGCAACTTAGTTCCCGTTACACTTGGAAATATTGTTGGTGGCTTGTTTATTGGATTTATGTTTTGGTTTACCGCAAGAGATAAGAAATAATAAACATTGCAAAAACAAGTTCCCAAAGAAGTATTCCCATTTTTACGGAGAAGAAATTAAAATTATAATTTAAAAATATATACGCAAACAAGGCGAAAGATACAACAACACTAATTACAAAAATTCCTATATCAACCGGAAGAATAGATGTTTTAGTGTATGACGTATATAAATAAAATAGAACAGGTGTTAAGATTAAACCGCAAACTAATCCTATGAATGAAGATAGGAAGTAGTTGCGGTTTTTCTTTCCGTAAATAAAATATCCCGGAACGATCCACAATAACATAGGAAAATATAAAAGTTTTAAATGTTCAAAAACACTTTCGTTAATAGGGGAGAATAAACCTACAATTGCATTTTTTCCCGACCAGTCATAAAAGAAGTGGAGAAGAGAGCCGAAAACAATTGTAAAAATAATGCCACTGATAATATATTTTTTGAAATTTTTATACATAAAGCCACCTTCAATTAAATTCATATTAACAGTGTATGTAGAAATAAGGGAAATATACTAAATTGTAGAGAGCAGAAATCACTTTAGAAATTGCCAATCTAATCCATGCGCTTGCAATCATATTGCCAGCCAATGATAATACTAGTATACCTAATTCAGTAGCTTTAGAAGATTTTGTCAATAAATCTAAAGCAAGATGTATCTCCATTTGCATCAACAACAAAATTTGGGGCATCTACGGATAATAAGTTCTATTTGATTTGCATATAATAATATGATAAAATAAATGTACAAAATATTGTACAATAAATTGAACATGTTATAAAGAGAGGTGGAAATATGTTAGCAGTAAATTATTCAACAATAAGAAATAATCTAAAGGATTATTGTGATAAGGCTACTGATAATCAGGAAACGGTCATCGTAACAAGAAAAAATGAAAAAAATGTTGTCCTTATGAGTCTTGATAAATATAATCAATTAGAAAAGGCAGCTAGAAATAATGAATATCTTGCCATGATAGATAGAGGAATTGCACAACTTGAATCAGGAAAAGGTCAAGAACATGAATTGATTGAGGTGGATTAATGAAGAAATTATGGTCAGATAGAGCATGGGATGATTATTTATATTGGCAAACGCAAGACAAGAAAACATTAAAACGAATTAACGAACTTGTTAAATCAATTGAACGAGAGGGATTAACACAAGGAATAGGAAAACCAGAACCACTTAGACATAGAAAGGCTTGGAGTAGAAGGATTGATGAGGTAAATAGACTTATTTATAATATAGACGAAAATGGTTTCTTGTGGATAATTGCATGTCGAGGACATTACGAAGATTAGTAATGTCAATTAAAATAAACAAAATAATAATATTGTATATAATAATAAACATTGAAAAGAAGTGAAATCTAGTTTTTTCACTTCTTTTTATTATAAGAAAGTAGGCGATAAGGTTGAACAGATAAAAAACTAAAACGAAATATGATAGATAAAAAAATCTTCCAAAACAAAAGCTGGAAGAAGAATTCTAAAAAATTGGTGTCAAATTGGTGTCAAACAAATTTGACACACCTGAATCCCTTTATTTATAGGGGATAAATAGAGTGGACTAGAGGGGAGTCGAACCCCTGTCCAAAAATCCTTCCACCGTTCTTCTACTATCATAGTCAGTTATTTGACATTCCCTTAAGATAACGGGAACTAACACCCTTTACCTCTTAGTAGCTTCATAATGCTCCTAATTACTCAAAGCTTTGTAATTAGGGTTCCCTACGAAAGTCGATGCCAACTAACAAGCTGTAGGAGACTTATTAGTGACAGCTGCAACTAGGCAGCGTAAGCTAAATTATCTTCAGCGTTTAATTTTAAAGTTGTGATTTAACGTATCACCTACGGATAGCTTCACCAGATTCCAAATCCCTGTCGAAACCAGTACTAGCCCATAAATATTAAATTGTGCAAGTATTATGTTAAACTTTTAAGGCATAAAAGTCAATAATAAAAAAGTTACCAAATTGTAAAAAAAAAAATATTTGTCTAATAAAAAAAAAAGAAAGCCGGGTAAAAAACACTGTAAACAATAAAGAAAAATAAAAAATAAGAAATATTAATAAAATCAAATAAAAACGTCCCAATTTTAGAAAAAAGATGTATATTGAAAATGTTTTTAAGTTTCTACTTAATTAATTTAAGAACATATAGGAAAAAATAATAGCACAGACAGGAGAAACAAATGGCATTTACGGTTGACCATCAATATTTGGAATGGCATTAGCATTAAGTTTTTCATTCTAATACACATAATAAACACAACTTTTTGTTAATTTAAAATTATTATGATACAATAACTAAAAGTATAGCAGGAGGAATAATGGATATGTCAAAGTTGAAAATATTAGTTGTAGATGATGAAGCAAGAATGAGAAAATTAGTGAAAGATTTCCTTGTTAGAAAAGACTATGAAGTAATAGAAGCGGCTGATGGGGAAGAGGCTATTGACTTATTTGTTGAACATAATGATTTTGATTTAATTATATTGGATGTAATGATGCCAAAGATGGACGGCTGGGAAGTATGCAGGGAAATTAGAAAATTCTCAAAGATTCCAATTATCATGCTTACTGCAAAAAGTGAGGAAAGTGATGAATTATTAGGATTTGAATTAGGTGTGGATGAATATATTTCAAAACCTTTCAGTCCAAGGATTTTGGTGGCAAGAGTTGACGCAATTCTTAGAAGAACTAACAAGATTGACCAAAATGAAATTGAGCAGGCAGGAGATATTGAAATTAATAAGGCTGCACATTTAGTAAAAGTTCATGGAGAAATTGTAGACTTAAGTTTCAAGGAGTTTGAACTTCTTACATACTTTGTTGAAAATGAAGGTATAGCCTTATCAAGAGAAAAAATCCTAAATAATGTTTGGAATTACGATTATTTTGGCGATGCTAGAACAATCGATACTCACGTAAAGAAACTTAGAAGCAAATTAGGCGACTGCGGAAAATACATTCTTACTATTTGGGGAATGGGATACAAGTTCGAGGTAAATTAATGAAAAAATCAATAAGATATAAAATGGCTGCTTTAATAGTTATTATTATGACATTGTCAATGGCATCACTTGTAATATATAGCAGTCTTTTTATGGAGAAATATTATACGAAAACAAAACAGGATTCCATAAAGGAAGTTTATTACAAAATAAAGCAGGTTGTAAAAGAAGACAGTACATTTTCTGATGATTCAAGCACTAAGTCGGTAAATAAGACCTGTGAAAAGGCAGGGGCTACATCTATTGTAGTAGATGACTCTGGTAATGTTGTTTACGACTATGGTGCCGGTAAAATGCTTGAAGACAGATGGCGTGACATTATTTTTGGTCGAAATATTATGCAAAACAAGACACCTACTCTTGTGGAAAAAGGCAATGGGTATAAAATTCATTCCACAGTAGATAAGGAGTCTTCTGATAAATATTATGAATTAACCAGCACTTTGTCTAACGGTTATACAATAATGATTCGTATGTCAGTGGAAAGCTTTAAGGAAAGTATAAGTATTTCTAATAAATTTTATTTAGGTATAGGAGTTGTTGCAATATTAGTGGCAACAATAATTATTTTAATTGTAACCAGCAGATATACTAAGCCACTGTTGGAGTTGGCAGATATTTCAAAGAGAATGTCGAATTTGGATTTTGATGTTAAGTACAAGGGGCATCATAATGACGAGTTAGGTGTTCTTGGAAACAGCATGAATGATATGTCGGATAAATTGGAGAAAGCCATTACTGATTTGAAGTCTGCTAATATTGAACTTCAAAAAGATATTGAAAAGAAAAATGAAATAGATGAAATGCGAAAAGAGTTTATCTCAAACGTATCTCATGAATTAAAAACACCAATTGCTTTAATACAGGGTTATGCTGAGGGGCTTCAGGACGGAATTACAGAAGATCCGGAAGATATGAAGTATTATTGTAATGTTATTATTGATGAGGCTTCCAAAATGAATAAGATGGTTAAGAACCTTCTTACATTAAACCAGTTAGAGTTTGGTGACACACATGTTAATCTGGAGAGATTTGATATTGTATCAGTAATTAAAGGTGTTATTGCTTCCCTTAAGATTAAGTTGGAAGAAAAGGATATTAATGTAACTTTTGATTATAATGAACCTTTATATGTATACGCAGATGAGTTCCAAATTGAGGAAGTAATTACTAATTATTTGAACAATGCAATTAACCATGTTGACGAAAACAAAATAATTAAAGTAGAAATTACTGAAAAAAATGGTATAGTAAGAGTAGCGGTTTTTAACACTGGAAAAAACATTCCGGAAAATGAACTGGAAAATATTTGGATTAAATTCTATAAAGTTGACAAAGCAAGAACAAGAGCCTACGGTGGAAACGGTATTGGACTTTCTATTGTTAAGGCAATAATGGACAGACATAATAAAGAATGTGGTGTTGTAAATAAAGAAAATGGAGTGGAATTTTGGTTCCAGTTAGACTGCAATAATTCAGAGGAGAGACTTGATTAATGATAGCAATTATTGATTATGATGCAGGAAACATTAAGAGTGTTGAAAAGGCATTTCAGTTTTTAGATCAGGATACTATTTTATCAAGAGACAGAGATGAAATACTTTCAGCAGACAAGGTTGTATTACCGGGAGTTGGTTCTTTTGGTGATGCAATGAACAAATTAAAAGAATACAATTTAGTGAACACAATATATGATGTTGTGGATAAGAAGATTCCTTTTTTGGGAATATGTCTTGGACTTCAGTTATTGTTTGAAAGTAGTGAGGAGACACCGGGAGTGGCAGGTCTTGGAATTTTACCGGGAGAGATTGTTAAATTCCCTGAAACACCGGGCTTTAAAATTCCACATATTGGCTGGAATTCCCTAGAACTTACAAACAATGGCCGCCTATTTAAAGATATTGACCACCAGGCGTATGTTTATTTTGTTCATTCTTATTATTTAAAAGCAAGAGAAGAGGAAATAGTAAAGGCAAAAACAAACTACATTACTGATTTTCATTCATCAGTTGAAAAAGACAATGTTTTTGCGTGCCAGTTTCATCCTGAAAAAAGTGGTGATGTTGGCTTGAAGATACTGGACAATTTTGCAAATATTTAAAGTAAGAATGGAGACAGAATATGCATACAAAGAGAATTATTCCATGTTTGGATATAAATAACAACAGAGTAGTTAAAGGGACCAATTTCGTCAATTTAAGGGATGCCGGAGATCCTGTTGAAGTAGCTAAGGCTTACAACAAAGCAGGGGCAGATGAGCTTGTTTTTTTGGATATAACAGCAACATCTGACCATAGAGCCACTGTTACGGAATTAGTTAGAAAGGTTGCGGAACAGGTATTTATTCCTTTTACAGTTGGTGGAGGAATTAGAACTGTTGATGACTTTAAGGTGCTTTTACGTGAGGGAGCTGACAAGATTTCAATTAATTCATCAGCTATAATGAATCCTAATTTAATAAGTGAAGCAGCGGACAAGTTTGGAAGTCAGTGCGTAGTTGTGGCAATTGATGCAAAGAGACGTGAGGATGGAAGTGGCTGGAACATTTTCAAAAACGGTGGCAGAATCGATATGGGAATTGATGCCGTTGAGTGGGCAATGAAGGCAAATGAACTTGGAGCAGGAGAGATTCTTCTTACAAGTATGGATTGTGACGGCATTAAGCAGGGTTATGACCTTGAATTAACAAGAACAATTGCAGAGAATGTTTCAATTCCTGTAATTGCATCAGGTGGCGCAGGAAAGAAAGAACATTTCTTAGAAGCATTAACAGATGGTAAGGCAGACGCAGCTCTTGCCGCATCATTGTTCCATTATAAGGAATTGGAAATAAGCGATTTAAAGAAATATCTAAACGAAAATGGGGTTTCTGTTAGATTATAACTATACTCAAAAAAAGAAAATAGTAATAGTTAAAAAAGAAAATAGTAATAGTTAATCAGACAGAAAAATAATTAATTACAGAAGAGAGTGATACAAATGAAGTATTATTTTATAATTAATCCTATAAGTGGAAAAATTAACAAACAATTATTAGAAAAGAATATAAGAGAGGCATGTCTTAAAAGACAGGTGCCTTACAAAGTTATGTACACAAAGAAAACAGGTGATGCACAGTATCTGGCAAAAAAAATACCTGATGAGGAATGTGTAGTTTTTTCCGTTGGTGGTGACGGTAATTTAAACGAAGTGCTTAACGGAATTGCAAAATCTGAAAACAAGATTCTTGGAAATATTCCAACAGGCAGTGGAAATGATTTTGATAAAACCCTAAAGCAGTATCAAAATGGGATACTGAATATTGACTTAGGAAAAATCAATAACAGATTTTTTATAAATGTGGCGTGTCTTGGACTGGATGCAGATGTGGCAAATAACATATCATTTATAAGAAAGAAAAAATGGATTCCGGTTTCTCAAAGATACAATGCAAGTCTTGTATACTCTTATTTTAAATATAAGTTTAAGGATTTGAAAATAACAATGGGAGAAACTCAGGTAGAAAATTCATGCACAATTCTTGCAGTTGGAAATGGACAGTATTATGGTGGCGGTTTTAGAATTGCACCTCATGCTTTATTGGAAGATGGTATGTTTGACATATATTTTGTTGAAAAATTGCCTAAACCTAAGATTATTCCAATTTTAATTAAACTGTTAAGAGGAAAACACGAAAATTCAGAATACGTTACAAGATTTTCAGAAAATAAGATTATAATAGATACTGATGAGTTATGTACTTTTAATGTTGATGGAGAAAAAATGACGTCAAATCATTTTGAAATCATTAATATTTCAGGTGGCATAAAAGTATACAACGACAGGAATTTTATTGATGAAATTTTGCAGAAGTAAGAGAAAAAATAGTTTATCAGATAAATGAGTACAAATAATTTATTTTATAAATGATTCGGTTTATAAACGAGTACCAACAAATTGGTATATAAATTAGTACAAGAGGGAGTTTTTATGTCAATGATAACAAATGACTGGCTTGAGCCTTTAAGCAGTGAGTTTAGAAAAGGATATTACAGTCAGTTATACAATTTTGTAAAAGATGAATACAGTAAAACAGTTGTATATCCTCCCGCAGAGGATATTTTTAATGCATTTCATTTTACACCTTTAAAAGATGTAAAAGTTTTATTATTAGGGCAGGATCCTTACCATAATGAACACCAGGCACATGGGTTGTCTTTTTCAGTTCAGCCGGGACAGGATATTCCGCCATCTCTTGTAAATATTTACAAGGAATTACATGATGATTTAGGATGCTATATTCCAAATAACGGTTATTTGAAAAAATGGGCAGACCAGGGAGTTTTATTACTAAACACAGTTTTGACTGTTAGAGCACATCAGGCAAATTCTCATCAGGGACATGGCTGGGAACAGTTTACTGATGCGGTAATTCAGGCAGTTAATGCACAGGACAGACCAATTGTGTATATGTTGTGGGGAGCGCCTGCAAGAAGAAAAAAAGCAATGCTCACTAACCCAAAACATTTGATTTTAGAAGCACCACATCCAAGCCCTTTATCAGCGTACAGAGGCTTTTTCGGATGTAAACATTTCAGCAAGGCAAATGAGTTCTTAAAGGCAAGTGGCCTAGAGCCAATAGATTGGCAAATAGAAAATATATAAAGGAGAGAAGAAATGGCAGTAAATTCAATTGATGCGGAAGAGGATCAGTTCGCATATCGTTATGACACACAGTTATTAATCGAAAGAAGAGATAAAGATTTAGATGAGGATGAAATTTCTGATTACATAACAGATAATTTTGAAGGAAACAGTTTAATTGCAGCAGGAGATGAAGATTTAGTAAAAATTCATTTTCATACAAATGAACCTTGGAAAATATTAGAATACTGCAATACTGTTGGTGAAATATTCGACATTGTTGTGGAAGATATGATTAGACAGGCAAATGGATTGCAGGGGTAGTAATATCTAAATATAAAAAAGAATGTTAAACCTAAATAAAAAACGGTTAATAGTAGTGTACCGACCCCCAAAAGTTAGACCTAAAAATCTAACGATTGGAGGTCGGTATTTTTATGGCAAAATACAGTTATGAATTCAAAAAGCAGGTTGTTGAAG
>NZ_DBLZZO010000039.1:0-19207 GCF_057858645.1 Eubacterium sp. | reverse complement strand
TTGATACTTTTGTCCCTCTGGGTTTCTTCCGTTTTTAATATAAGTTTCTCTGTTATTCTTATATTCTTCTAGTGTTAACTTATTTAATCCTTCTTGTTGGTCATTCAATTGTTGTTCATATTCTTTTTGATCATATTTTGATTTTTTGTTAAATGCGACATTACATTCTGCATTATGGACCAATATAGTATTCTGTCCAATAAAATATGTATGAAAATCCTCTACAGTAAAATTATAAACGCAAACTTTACTATTACATTGCTCTCTATAAATGTTTTCTAAAACATGAACATCTCCATTTGCATCAATTAATTGCATGCCAACGCATAATAAAGAAGCTGCAACAAATCCTTTTCCAACTATATAAAACGGATGATTATCAGATGTTACAATCTCATCTCCACTGATGTATAAATGAATTAAAAAGTCAACCTGACGATTAAAAATATTTTCTACACGTTTATAAGATTTTCTCAATGTATTAGGAGCTGCGGATAATACCCAATCATTACATTTAACTTCTTCAATAGGAATCTTTCCTTTTTTTGTTGCCACTAATGTTCCTGCAATAAAGCATGACATTGTTGTTGTCATTCCACCGGTAAAAACTGCCAATGCCGACACACTAGTTTGGAATATATTATACGCCTTGCTTGAATGTAGTTTTTTATTCAGATCTGCAATAGGATTATTTTTATTATCAATTGCCATATCCGCTAAAGAAATCATATCAAACCCAGCCATTCCAAGACTCAGCACTTTTGATACCGCTGCCGTTCCCTTTATTGCTTTTCCGAGTTTTGATGCACAACTGATTCCCTTGCCTAATGCGGATCCGGCAACTCCAAGTCCTGCAAAAGCTGCGCCTCCAATAGCACCGCCTACTGCACCTGAAAAAGCACCATCTTCAAATCCGTCAAGGAAAGAACCGCCTTGGCTCATACTTTCCAGTCCACCGGCAACACCACCGATAACTGCTCCTGTTATTGCTCCCCAACAGGCTCCAACCAAAAGTGTTCCACCTATTCCTGCTCCGACTCCGGTTGCTATTAATGCAACTGCCACCACAACAATCACAGCAGTGGCTATTAACTTCCAATGTTTTGCACACCACTCAGCTGCCTTTTCAACTTTATCCACAATCTTTTCGATGGCATTTTTTTCGCAATCCGGCTTTAAATAGCTGTACTTCGAGTAAAACTCTTTTTTCGACTTATTGATTTCATCGCGTGCAGAATTATCTCTCTTAACAGTAGTCGCAATAAACTCTGTAACCTGTTTATTCAATTTTTTTAAATCGCTGACTTTTTCTTTCTCAGTTTTGGAAGAGGAACTTATGCTATTTACTGTATCCTGCAGATTATATGTACTGTTGCTTACGCCCTGTAACGTAGATTTAAGTGTTCCTAACTGAGTATCCAAGTTATTGGAAGACTTTATGATGTTGTCTATCAAGCCTCCCACTCCATTCAGCTTATCCTTGTATAATGTAATTGTTGCCATTCTATTTTCTAAAATTCCTTCAACTGTTAATATTCATAACTATTTAGAACCAAGTTTAAATCCTTACGAATTTTCCAACACATCTCTAAACAATATATTGTAAATTGTATCTTCATCCTTTTCTGATAATATTTTTAAATCTATCTGTACTTCTTTATTTTCATCTGTAATATCTGTATAAGATACATCTGTAATACTTGGCATTTATATCACTCACTTTCGTTTCCATACGGATTTTTATTAAATTCTGCTAAGTCATCATCCAATTTGCTGTAATTATCTCTAATATCTTTTACAGCACTATTGTTAATCATTTCAAGAACATCATCTACACTGCCTATTTTTTCAAGAATGTGATCCGTTTCATATTTATATGCATCTGCACCAACACCTTTCCAGCCACTCAACAACTCTTTGTTTATACGCTGAAACTCTTTTTTAATGGCTTTGAATTCTGCACATGCCTTTTTGCTCTCTTCTTGAAACTTAGCTATTTTACTTGTATCAGCTGATTTAAATTCTGCATTACTCATAACTTCTATCCTCCCGGTTATTTTTTATAAACTTCATCTTTTTAAGATTGTCTGCTTCAACATCATAGTAATATCCATCACCAAGCTCACATTTAGCATAATCTTCTTTTAACGATTTAATATCCATATCTCCAAATACAGTCTTGCTTCCACGTTCACTTGCAAATTCAGCAATATTATCAAGTACAAATATTGACTTCAACGAACTATTAAACACAGAATTAACTTCAATGTCCGTTATTTTCTTAACATCAGTAAAAATAAAAATATAATTTCTATCTTCTGCAACATCTAATAACTCAGGA
This sequence comes from Eubacterium sp., assembly GCF_057858645.1. NCBI lineage: Bacteria > Bacillati > Bacillota > Clostridia > Eubacteriales > Eubacteriaceae > Eubacterium > Eubacterium sp. The sequence goes on along the minus strand of NZ_DBLZZO010000039.1, from coordinate 16,866 downwards.
AGAATATAATGTATAAAATCCGCATTAATCTTTGAATTAATATAAATAGATTTGCTCTGTATCACAAATACTGTTGGTTCTGTTTCAGAATTACTTTTACTTTTCGGAAATTGATCCTCATTTATTCTTCCAAAAATATTATCCAAAATATCAATGTAATTAACAGATAAATCTATATATTCTTCATGTAACATCAAATAAAACTGTTGTATAGGCGAAAGTTTCTTTTTTACAAACCCCGGTTCCCCATATTCTCCGGCTTCATATCTTAGTTCAACCTCCTTAAACTGATTTATTAACTCACACTTATAACCTTTTGCTTCGTAATAATTATAAAATGAATCTAGCTGTTTTCTTCCATCATCAAAGAAAACATACTTTGCACATGGTAGTTTTTCACTAATTCCATCTAATAATGTACTTAAAAGATTTGTTTTTCCAAATTCTTTTTTTCCATAAATAGCTATAACACGTGAATTATCCAAATCTACAGAAACCGGTTCGCATTTTACATAATCCAAGCCGACTTCAACACAATTAGGTGAAGTCTTCGCATATACTTCCTTAAGTTGCTCATAATCCTCTCTTTTAAGTTCTTGTGGAAATGTCTTATATCGTGTTATAACATGTCTCAAATATTTCTCATCATATTCATTAATTTCACTATCCTTTTCGTCAATTTTTTCATATTTTTTATTTAAATTCAAAACAAATGCTGTATCCTTTTCCTCAATATTCTCAGCCAAAAAGCATTGAACCTCATATGGATTATTCATTTGGAACGTTCCCGTTACTCCTTCCGGTTGAACCGTTACATTAGCATATCCTCTTCCCGGAATATTTCCTGCTGCCTCAACTTTTGTATTAAATATATCTACATATTTGTCAACAGGAAGATTTAATGCAATCTTCTGTTTAAACGATAATAAATAACTTGATATTCCTTTAGTATCAGTAGCAGTAAAGACTACACTTATTCCTTTAGATGATCCCTCTCTGCATATTCTTCCAAATTTTTCCTGATACGAAAAATATCTGTCTTCGTCAATAAAAGCATTTAAATTATCAATAATAAATGTTGTATGAATTGGTTTTTTATTTTCTTCTGCATTTCTATATATTTTTCCATCCAATTGTTTTGTGTTATCATTTAAAATTGATTCCATTATCTTAAACGTTCTTTTAACATATTCCTCATTCGAATTATCAAAATATGCTGAAACTAATGGTGCTCTTTCATATGCCGAAAGCGCTCCACCAAAATCCAAAATGAATATTTGTTCATTTTTTTCATTTCTAATTTTATGCAAGATGTTAATCAGCAATCTGACAAAATTTGTTTTTCCATTCATTGAAGACCCAAATACAGCTATATTTGAATCTAATAAATCAACCTTAAAAGGAGGTTGCATCTGTATAATTGGAATGTCATATTGCCCCAAAGTACAAACGATACTATCTATCATTATTAGTCATACCTCCATTCTGTTTCATCCGGTATTACAGATTTTAGTGGATCTCTGAAAATTTTAACCGGTTTTTCAAATTCATTTTCAATGTCCTTTATAACATCTGTAATGTATTTTAACTGAGTATCATATTCACTTATATTTTTGTTCTTCTTCTCAATAATGGTATTGTCTTTTGAAGAATTATAATATTTTGTATCAAACACACCTGTTGAAGGTACATATGTCACATTTACCGGAGGCTCAATATCCATATTCTTATTCGCACCGGTATATGCTGATTGAAAATATTCGTATCTGCTTCCTGTCCCAACCAACAAGTAAGCTCTACCATTTCCCGGCATTGTTGCAGCTGCCGCATCAGGTGTTCCAAGCATTTCCTTTGATGCTTGCTTTGTTGCAACTTTCAAACATATTTTTGATTTTGAATTCACTCTAATATCATCTGTTATCGCTCCTTCAATATTTTGAGAAATCAAAATGATATGTAAGCCTAATGTTCTACCTACACGGGCGATTGTAGTTATCTCTGCAATAAAATCTACATCATCTGATTCGCTTGAGAATCGCTTTAATTCTGTAAATTCATCTACTACAAGTACCAAATGAGATAATGGCTTTATTTTAGAAACATCTCCTTTAAGTGCCTCCATCTGCATTTTATTGTTCTTTATTTTATTTATCAGTACATCTTTTTCTTCAGCCTTTGAACTATCGCCCTCAATTTCTTTAATTCTCTTAATTATCCTTGCTGCTCTAATATAAGCATCACAATTATCTACACCTAATTCAGATAAGATGAGCATTCTCTTCTTTATTTCGGCATTTAAAGACTCTAAAAATCGCTTTAACATGTAAACAGCAGAAATTCCTTCGCTTTCACCTGTAGTATTTGTAACTGCTCCTACGCAATGAGGCAAATCTCCCAAACGATCAGAAAATCCTCCACCTTTCATATCCACAAGCATAATGTTTAAATCCATAGGCGAATACTTCATACATAATCCTATCAGATAAGTTATGATTGTTTCTGATTTTCCTGATCCGGTTGTTCCAGCTTCAAGCATATGTGGTCCATCAGCTTTTTCGTGTAAATCAAGATAAATTATTCCATGTTCATTTTTTCCTAGCGGAATTTTTAAATCTCTTGTGACATCATTCTTATTTACATCATTCCAATTATTTCTAATATTTTCAACAATTCTACCATCATCTACCATTTTAGATGTATAGCCATACAACTCGAATAAAGTTACCATTGACGGAACTTTTCCGTTCTCAGCAATTCTTGTATAATATATTGAACTCAACTGCCTATACGCTTTTTCAAATGCGTTCTTATAGTTATCAGCCTTCTCAAAGATAAATCTATTTTGAAAATGTTTATATTCAATCAGACTATCTGTATTTGCTGCACCATCAGCTTTAGAACTATCTTCACTTAAAGCTTTCAACTGTTCACGACTTAATACATTATATCTCATACTTAGTTTTCTATTATCTTTAATGTTTTTATCTAAATCAACAATGCTTCCGCAATATTTAGGAAGCATATCTTTATGCTTTTGGATAAAAATAAATGTTAACCCTAATTTATTAACATACTCTTCTCCCTCTTTTGGAGCTTCCGGCAAATATTTTGAAAAAGCCGTTTCTTTTATATCGTAATCATAAAATACTATGCACACGATTTGCTTCTGTTTAACTTCTTCTTTCTTACCGTCTTCTCCTTCCGATTCTCCGGATTCCTTGCTACGTTCATTCATTATACCTGACAGTCTTCCAAAAACTTCTCCAGAACTTTCTTTATCAAAGACAAACTGAGACAAGTTCTCAAACAATTCATTTGTGTGAGGTAAATATTTGTAGTTCTTTGTTATCTCATTTTGCAAATTAGCATTATTCTCTTTGTTGAAGAAAAATACCAACTGCAAATCTTCCGGAGAATGATAATATGCTAATTCATATACTAAATGACGCACAAAATCTTGCGACATTTTTTTATCATCTGATATAACACCTAGTGCTCCACATTTTTTTAAATCAATTAATAATGGTGGCATAACAGGTTGTCCATTTTTTTCTTTCTTATCACTTCTAAGGTAATTGAATCCTAATACTTCATCACCGTCTAATCCTTTATTTGCAAAATTATATGCCAAATCAGTCAATAAAAATCTATTTTTATTATCTTGACTTATTTGGTCTGAAGTTCGTTTTTCTTTTTTCTTATTTTGTTGTGGCAGAAAAATATCTATTCCTAAATTTCCATCAGATTTTCTATTTGTTTTATAAAAAATGTCATAGAATATATTATCTTTTTTCTCTGCCTTTATTTCAAACAAAGGTTTAACCTCTGCCGACTTTCCTAGAGACAGTCTCATAAAATCATTATCATTTTGTGATCTTGCAAATATACTGTCATCAATTTCTGCTGTTTTATAAAATAACTGTTCCATATCAGGATATACACTATTTAAATATGTAATATCGTTATCCTGCCATGTAACAATCGTTTTCATCACTCTTGAAATATAGTTTTCATAATTATCCTTCCATTCTTTTACATCAACCTTATACTGTCTTTTTTGTTTACTATAGTTGTAAAATGATGTAACGCCTGAAATTACCGGCATTGCAAGTGTCATAATCATCATCGCATTATTCATTGTTGAATTGTCTGATAACAATCCACATAGCAATCTAAGTCCACCCATCCCCAAAAGCGAAATTATCATTGGTATCAATACGTCCATTAGTGAACCTGATTTTTTACTAGGCATATCGTTCGGTGGAATAATATCAATGACAGAAGGTTCAATTACATTCAGTCTTCTTGAACTAATATTATATTCCAACGAATCTTTTTCCTTTAAAATATAACTGCTGGAATTTTTAAACAACGTTCTTCGCGTAATCTTATTATTATCGGTTATAAGTATGCAACTGGATGTTACTATTCCTAGTTCTGTCAATGAACTATTGTATAACCATTCGTCTCCAGCTTCATTTTTTTCTGTAAAATTAATTACTCCATGCATTCCATTTGAATCATACAAAACCGGTATTTCACAATGTGTTCTTATAAAGGAGTCGAATAAATCATAGCATTCTGATGTGCTTAACCCACCTTCCTCTTTATCATCCTGATTTGTATGTTTTTTTAATCCAAAATAAATGGCTTCTATTAAGGCTTTAAAAGTAATATCTTTTATTACAAGAAATGACATTTCTCTATAATTTGTATCTTTCTCAAATCTGACAGATACCAGAATTTCATTATTCTTCATAATTATCTCCCATATCGTTTATTATCTGTTGTATCTTTTCACTAGCCTTTTCATCTATAATAAGAGGGCTTTCTATACAAACCTTGCTGCCATTAAAAATAATTTCAGGCTCTATGAAATCAATACTTTTTGCAACTGGAATTACAGTGTTCACATCAACACTGTTATCAATAGAATTCTGCTCAAAAATAAACTCATTTTCGATATTAACCATCGCTACAACCGGTTTATCTACTGAAATATCTAATTCATCAACTATGATTTCTTTTATTTCCGGTGCTTCCACAATCTTTGCATCTGCTAGTTCAACTTGATTATCATCTGTAATATTTATCTCAACGTTTGGAGCATCTATTACTGTTTTATTAATTTCAGACACTTTTATATTTTCGTCATTTTCATAATCGATCTTGCTTGCTTTCGCTATTAATATATTTTCATTTTTTACTACAATTTCATCCATCAGTTCCATCTCTACCTGTTCATTCTTTGGAATAAATATAGTCGTATTTTGTATTTCTACTTCTGCTTCATCATATTCAAAAATATCTGGTGAAACATAATCATCATTTATATTCAAATTTATATCGTAACCGCTGACTTCTTCTGCATTAAAATTCACTTCTGGATGCGATGTATTAATATAAACATCATTTTTAATTTCAATATTTTCAAACTTCATCTCATTTACATAAATGTCTGCTTTTATTATTTCTTCTGAGAATTCTGATACATCAACCTCTTCAAACTGTATTTCTTTCTCATAAATATGCGCTTTTGTTAACACTCCCGAAATATCCGATATTTCAACCTCATCAAAATTATACTCAGATTCACTCTCCAAATTCTCTATTCCTATTTTGGGCAATACAACCTCTCTGTTTTCAGGGGCATCATATTTTTCTTCTATCGTTTTGGGAATAATAATCCCATTGTTTTTCTCGATTTGATATGCCTTACTTAATTCCAATGTCATCTTTTCCATTTTTTTGACATCATCTTTTTCGTCTAACATTTCTGGCAAGAATACATTTTCAAGTACTATCTGCGATTCTTCGACATTTATTACGCCGTCAATTTTATCAGGTTCTATTCTTGACAAAAAAACATATTTTGGCCTGATTTCAGGATAATGAACATTTTCAAGTTCTTCAATCCTATCAACAAAAGCACATCTTTCTTGATACAATTCAAGTTCCTCTAAATATAATTTCTTTTGTCTTTCACTTAACGTATTTACTTCACTTTCTGATAATACTCTAAACGCCATACTTCACCTCTTAATACAAGCAATACGACAATAAAATTTTCAACTTATTGCCGTATTACTTACACTTTGTTCTCCTACTAATGTTATTTATTACCTCTTATACTAGCAGCGATCTTTGAATCTACTGATTCAAAATTACTACGATTTCCTTCAAGTAATTTTGATAATCCCTTAATCATTGCCGGCAAGCCACTTGTATCATCAGTAACGAAATCCTTATAACTCTTATCAAACAATTCGATAAGCGCATCTTTTGCATCGCCCTCCATATCTGCAATAGCCGCCTTAAAATCTGTTTCAAAAGTTGTTCCTGCTGTTTTATACTTTCCTGCAATTGTATTAATATTTGTAACCGCAGTTTTTACATTTGCATTAACAATTTTACAATCTGCCATTTCATTTCCTCCTATTTATCTTCTGACTTTCCTGCATTTGTGTTTCCTGTTCCTAACTTGTCATCAACACCCTCAGTATCACCAGGAATCTGTTTTTTCACAGTTTCACAGATAGTCTTTAATGATTTTAACATCTTTGTTAAATTTTCACCCGTATTAGGTTCAATATTCTTAGTATAAAATGTCTTAAATCCAGTAGCTGCTGAACCAGAAAAGGATGAAGGAATAATTCCATCAATTTCTGCGAGCAATTCCGTATTTAGATTTGTAATGGTTGTCTGATATGTATCAATAGCAGTAATTGCTTTGTCCATCATATCCTTTGTGATGTTAATTGTACCTGTTGTTCCCATGTTTGCCATGTTTTTTCCCTCCTATAATAAATTTTTTAACTCATCAAACCCATCAAAAACATCTTTATAATAATTATTTCCAATAACCAACTCTAGAGTGTCAGAAATATGCCCCACTACAAGGGCCATGTTTTCAACTGGCTTCAACAATGTTTTTTTTGCTTCCAACTGAACTTCTTTTCCTGCAGGAGTATCCATGGCACTAGCCAGGCTCTCATACATGCCTTCTAATTTTGTCTTAAGTTCATTTGTTCTTTTCTTAAGCACCTTCATGTCTCTTGATGCATTGTTAAACTTAGTCTCATCAAGTTGCAGGTCTTTTGACAATTGAGCCATTACTCTGTACCTCCTGTCTTAGTTTTATTTATTTCTTCTAAAAGCGGATTTTTTAATTCATCCGAAAGCAACGAACATAATTTTTCAGCATTATCAAAATCCTTTACATCTATATAACACTGAACTCTAAAACTAACTGCAGCTAAGTCTGTAGGATCTTTAACAGACTGATTTCTGAAGAACTTAATCAAATCTTCATATTCTTCATCAATTTTTTCATATCCTTCTTCCTTTAATGCCTTAATCAAACTATATTTTCCAATATACTGATTAGCTTGATTTGGACTTTTTGCAAGTCTTGAAGCATATAATTTAATATGCTCCGGCTCTTTTTTTAATGTATAAGCTGCCACATATAATCTATTAATCTGATCCAAATTATCTTGAGAATAAATTGGTTCAACACTATTGTCTAATTTTTCAAAAGTATATTCATCTGTCTTATCAATTGGGGTTAAATGATCTATTGAAGCATTCTGATTTCTGAACGCATTTCTTTCTCGTTCTCTTCCCATTTGTTCAATTTGTCTGTCACCATATTTTCTTCTTGCTTCTTCAACAGCTCTGTTAATCTCTCTATCGCTAGGTCTCATAATAGGGCCAGCATTTTCCTTACTTTCCATTTTGTTAATCGAGAATCCTTCATTAAATGAGTCTATCGGATTCTCTGCTGCGCCAAGACAATTAGCTGCCATATCTCCATCCTCTAACTGGACATAAACCTCTGCAGCATTAATATATGCATCTACCACATTCTGTACTTCTGGTTTAATTGCGTATAATGAATCATTTATGTACGCTAGTGCTCTTCTATAATGTTCCTTTTCCTTATCTTGTGTATATTTCGCTAATTCCAAGGAAATCTTATCTATGAAGAAATCCATGCATGGTCTGGAAAATCTTTCTGCCCTGTCAATTTCTTCCTCTGCTTCTTCATTTCTATTTTGTAACAGCAATATTTCTTTAGCGATTCTATATCCCAAATATTCAGATGGTGCAAATAATTTAATCTGATTTGCAACTTCTAACCCCTTCGTATATTCGCCTAACATTCCATAACTTAACGCTTTTCTTTGTAATATTTCAATATCGATTCCGATAATTGTTTCGGCTTTACATAAATTAACAACCGCATCATCATATTTTTTTAAATCAAAACAAAGCATTCCAAGAATCTTATATAATTGACCCGTAACCTCCGGAGAACATCCAATTTCATCTGCTTTTGCAAATATCGCAATTGCTTCCGCTGATTGTGAATTAGTTGCCAAAGCATATCCTAAATGAAAATATCTGTCTCCATTTTCCGGTTCACACTCTACAGCCTTCTGATAATATTTAATTGCTATGTCATATTTTTCAAATGACATATTTGCATTTCCGGCACATAAATATGCGTCTGCATTATTAGAATCCACTTTGATAGCCTCTTTTGCTATATCAAGTGCTTCCTGATATTTTCCTTGTACAAATGCCAATCTTGAATTGGCTATTAATGTTTGAATTTGTTCATTCATTTTCATTTATCTCCTATCATTTAGTAATGTTTTTGTCACACTCTTAAACCAGTCTTCTACTAATTCAAGTACATCTTTGTCAAGTACCTCTGTAACATTATCATAATTATAATTTGAATCAAATGATTTGCTAATAACATTATATGTCAATCTAAATTCATGAGGACATTTAACATCATATGCTTTACAAATATCTATTATATTTTCTATATCCTCTACACCGCAATCAAAAAAATCGTCTATTTCTTCTTCCGAGAACAACTCACTTGTAGTATACAAATTTCCTTCTTTTTCAAAAAAAGCGTCTATATAATCTTCTTCATCATTTTGAAATAGATATATATATATTTTATCTGCTTCCTTTTCAGAATTTTTCAACAATTCTAAACATAATGAAACAACTCTTGATTGTGCGTCAACAAAAGCGTCTTCAAATCCTTCTAACATATCTTATACTCCTTAATTTTTAAAATGTTTTCTTATTTTCACTCCATCTATTTTGTATGACACTTTGAAAGACGAAGGTCTTGATGAACCATCCTTGTAGGATAATTTTATATCTACATCAGTAACTTTCTTGCCGTTATTCATTGCATCCGACCAACTTTTTTCCATTGCTCTATATGTCTTATTATCACCTTTTACTGCTCTGTTTAATGTGCTTCTTTGCGATACAAGATTATCAAGTTCCGGAGAACCACCAAATTGGTCTGCAAATATGTGTCCCGCATCATCACCTGGTAATTTATTTGCTGTGTTAGGATTATGTTTTAATCTACCATTATGCGTTTTAAATTTTAATTCATCAGCATGAGCACTCACAATATTACCATTAGAATCTGTTTTATATGTATATCCGTTTTCTCCTGTAGTGTATTCCTGATTCGGTTTTAATGTTCCATCTTCATTCATATGTGGTGGGCAATTTTTATTGTGCACCCAAATTCCACAATTGCCGACAAAGTATGTATGATAATCTTCGACTTTTATGTTATATACATACTTATCTTCAATGCATTTTTCTCTATATATTTCATTAACCAAATGTATATCACCATTTGAATCGAGAAGTTCATTGCCAATACATAATAATGCCGCCTCAACAAACCCTCTTTCCTTTACATAGAATGGATGATTATTCGTTGTAATAATCTCCTCATCGTCAATAATAAGATGAATCAATGAATCCACTTTTCTTTTATAGATAACTTCAACATTTTTATAATTCTTGTCAAATGTCTCTGCGTCTAGTGCCAATACTTTATCGCCAACTTTAAGTTTATCTATAGGTGATAATCCATCAATTGTAACAACCATAACTCCTGCAACAAAGCAAGCCATAGTTGTCGTCATTCCACCAGTAAAAACTGCCAATGCCGACACACTTATTTGAAATACATTATAAGCTTTATTTGAATGTAGCTTTTTATTTAAATCAGCAATAGGATTATTTTTATTATCAATTGCCATATCAGCTAAAGAAATCATATCAAATCCAGCCATTCCAAGGCTCAGCACTTTTGATACCGCTGCCGTTCCCTTTATTACTTTTCCAAGTTTTGATACACAACTGATTCCCTTGCCTAATGCGGATCCGGCAACTCCGAGTCCTGCAAAAGCTGTGCCTCCAATAGCACCGCCTACTGCACCTGAAAAAGCACCATCTTCAAATCCGTCAAGGAAAGAACCGCCTTGGCTCATACTTTCCAATCCACCGGCAACACCACCGATAACTGCTCCTGTTATTGCTCCCCAACAGGCTCCAACCAAAATAGTTCCGCCTATTCCTGCTCCGACTCCGGTTGCTATTAATGCAACTGCCACCACAACTATCACAGCAGTGGCTATTAACTTCCAATGTTTTACACACCACTTAGCTGCCTTTTCAACTTTATCCACAATCTTTTCGATGGCATTTTTTTCGCAATCCGGCTTTAAATAGTTGTACTTCGCGTAAAAATCTTTTTTTGATTTATTGATTTCATCGCGTGCAGAATTATCTCTCTTAACAGTAGTCGTAATAAACTCTGTAACCTGTTTATTCAATTTTTTTAAATCATTGACTTTTTCTTTCTCAGTTTTGGAAGAGGAACTTATGCTATTTACTGTATCCTGCAGATTATATGTACTGTTGCTTACGCCCTGTAACGTAGATTTAAGTGCTCCTAACTGAGTATCCAAGTTATTGGAAGACTTTATGATGTTGTCTATCAAGCCTCCCACTCCATTTAGTTTATCCTTATATAATGCAATTGTTGCCATTCTATACCCTTACTTTATTTGTATTAAGCGGTCATATGTTTTTTATGATACGCCATATCAACACTTGCTGTCCTCATTGTTGTGTCTGCTTCATCTATCAATGTTACATACCTTGTAATACTAGTCTTAACAGTAGCCAGCTCTCCATTTAATTTTGTTATTTCACCGTTTAATGCAGTTTTTCTTCCTGAAAGATTCTTCTTTGCCTTCTCAATACCTGAAAATGCCTCTGATATATGTTTCTTTGATTTTGCAACTTTGCTTGAGAATACCATCTCTAAATCCTTTTGATTTCCATTACTGGATTTACCTATATTTTTAAACTGCGTTGCCGCTGCAGATAAATGCTTTGCCGCTTTTTGAATATGGCTCTCAATTTCATTGTCTTTTCCATTCGTTTTCGTTAAATCCTTATATGTTTCAGATACTTTCTTTAATTCTGATTTTTTAGAATTAATACTGTTTATCAATTGTTGTCTTTTAGTTTCTACACCCGCCTTTTCTCTTGAATATTTGACTTTATTTGCATAAGCCATTTCATATTTCTTTTTAGCTGCAAAATATTCTTCTTCATGTTTTTTCTGTTCAGGCGTCATATTCTTCACTCTCTTTCTATACTATGTCTATTTTTATTAATGAACTATTATAAATTTTCTTCTTTCTTTTCCTTCCACGCTAATTAAAGACTAATTCTCTTATTCCATCCCGTGTCACACTAAATAATCCATTTGTTGGATTGACAAAATATTTTCTATAAATCCTGCCATATACACGTTTTTATATGTTTGATTCTTAACTCTAGAATATCTTTATCTTCTAATTTTTCTATATTTTGAAACTATATCTAATCATAGTTCAACTTCTTCTTTTGTTCCTAATATGTAACATACTATTTTTTCTTCATCTACATTCATCAATAAATATTTTTTTAACTTATGAAAATTTTCCGTTGTATCAATGAATTTATCTTTTGTAATATTTGATATGATTTGTATTGTAACAATCTTTCCTTCACTTTTTTCAAAAATAACTTTATTAATGTCTTTAATGTAGTATTTTTTTCTTAATCCATACCACTTTTTTATAACAATCTTGGTGCCATAAACATATAATTTTGGTGCAAATGCTATATATTGAAACAGTGCTATTCCACCGAAAAAAATTATGAAAAAAAATGATACTATAATCGAGACGCCAATTGGCTTTTTTTCAATGCAGTACAAACTAACTGTTCCCCAAAGCATCCCAATAAAGAGAATTGAAAAAAGTATAACAAGGCGCATATAATAACGAGTATAAACTTTGATATCATATTTATTTCTTCTCATTATTTTAAACTCCTACACACATTAAACTTTTATTGTCAATTCCCGTAATCAAAATTTCTATCTTATTAAACCTTTCATCATTGAGATTTTTTGCCAACGACTCACTATCTAGCTTAAAATCTACTAACCGTTCCTTTTTATATTTCAAATCTAAAACTACCTTTTTATCTTTTGTCTCTTCCATAACCCTCATCATATCCTTATAATCATTACGGTCATACATTTTCGGGTCAGATAAAATAAATGTAGCGGATAAATATTTCATTTCACCATCAATTTTACCGTAAGCCTCAATAGTGATTCCACCTAATTCTATATCCTCATTGTTTTTTATATAACAAAACGGCAACTCTTCTTTCTTATATTCAGCCTTTCCCCAAAAAATCATATTTATTTTCTCCTGTTATTAATTATTTTTATATTTTATTGCCAATATCATCAATACTGAAAAGCCGTAAACTTTGAATAGTCAATTTTCACGTCTATATTATCTCTACGAAATTGTATCTATTTTTGTATCATCAATATGGTCTAATAGATAATTTTTCATTTTATCATAATTTTCCATTACCGGATCTAAAGATAACACCTTCTTTTTACCTTTATATATGTGAATTCGAGTAGCATCCACAGGCTTTCCGCTTAAAGTGGCAAATACAACTTTGGTGATATCATCAAAGTTAACTTTTACACATCTGCCATACCATTTTCTTATAATAATATAATTATCTATCACTGATATCCTATATACAAATATTGCAAGTATGCCCAACAAAATAGGTATTATAAAAAAAAGCGCATACACTATATACCCACTTGTTTCTTCATCTTTCATTACTAAATGCCCACAGAAAGGAATCATTCCCAAGCACAAAACAAAAAAAGCTAATTTTGCTATTCCTCTTGGCTGATAACACTCCAATATTTTCATTATTTCTTTTTCCTCCAATCTAATTAAATGCTAATTCTTTTATTTCATCCCATCCTACACCTAACATACCATTAGTTGGATTAACAAAGAAATTTTCTGTCATTTCTGCCATAAATCCGTTTCTATATGTCTTATATGTTATGTTATTAAAACTAGAATTTCCATGTATCAATCTCTTTATAGATCTACTATAGTCAGCTCTATAACTATGACTCCCTGCAAATCTTTCCGTAATCTTAAACCCAGTGTTCTTTAACCCCTTGTTAAATTTTGTAGTGAATCCATCAAATCCTTTCGCCAAAGCTAATGATACTGCAGTTCCTACTGCAACGTCACTTCCCCACTCACCTAAAGATAACCTTTCTTTACTAAGTATCATTGGAATCCCCTCACTCAAAGATGTAGAAACAAACACATCTGCAGTTGCAGCCAATGCAAAATTCCCAAACACTTTACTGGCAAATACTGAAACACCAGCAACACCACCTGTTGGTAACATTATAATTCCTCCAATTGCGCCTCCTACTGCTGATGCCATATATTCCTGTATGCTACTAAATTTGAATTCTCCAGTAACAAATCCACTGGCTATATCAGTTATTAACTGGCTTGCCAGTCCTGCTGCAACTCCAACCAACGCAGCAATAGCCACTGCACCAAGTCCAAATGTAGCAATCGCCAGTGCTACTACGGCAACTACTGCTAATACAGCCAAGCCAACTACAAGTATTTCTTTAATGTTATCCACAAGCCAGCTTACAGCACTTTTTAATCCGTCACACACTTTTTCCAAGCCATTTTTTTCACATTCCGGCTTCAAATATGAATATTTTGTGTAAAACTCTTCCTTAGTTTTCTCGATTTGTTCTTTTACAGAATTATCTTTCTTTACTGTAACAGAAATAAACTCACCTATTTTTTTGTTGAGTTTCTTTAAATCCTTTACCTTGTCTTTTTCAGTTTTTGTTGAGGAACTAATATTATTAATCGTGTCTTGTAGATTGCAAGAATTAGAACTTACCCCCTGTAAGATTGATTTCAAAGAATTTAATTGAGTATTTAGACCATCACTCGAATTAACTGCATCATTTATGTAAGTATTTATACCATTTAATCTATCCTTATAAAGCACTATAGTTGACATTTTATCCCCCTTAATTCATATATTTGTTCACATTATACATTTATTTACTATTTTAGTCAATAATTCCAGGGTTTAAAAATCACATAATTTGTTCCGTGATGTCACTTAAATGTTATATCTGCAATTATTTTTTCACTGAAAAAAGTCGAATAAAACATTTTTACAAATATACTTGTAAGTGCTTTAGATTCGACTCTTATTTCATATAATCTTTATTTTGTTCAACTTCTATTTCTCCACCCCATCTATCGTCTTCAAAAACAATTCTGTCAATGTTTTCTTAATCTTAGGATTTAACTCCTTCAGTCTTTCATCCACTGAATTTTCATTCTTTTCTTTTATCCCCAATATTGTGTTTGCATCTGTATCCAGAGCATCCATCAACCTGTATAAAAGATCAATACTCATTTTATTGTTTCCCTCTTCCAGCTGATACACATGTGATTGGCTTATCTTTGCTCTATATGCCAATTCAAACACTGATACATTCTTTTTTATTCTTAATGATTTAATTGTATTTCCAACTTCTAAACCTTTGTATTCCATTTATTCCTCCTGATTTTTCTCCTTATGCAATGCATTGCATCACGTCCGATGCTTTTTGCAATAATATAACACGCCAATAATTATTTACTGCCTTGTTTCTTTTCTCCGGTCGTCATCGGTATATGTATTGTAGCTTGCTATCGTATTTGTATACGAATCACGGCATAGTCAACAACTTCAAACTTATATTTGTAATAAGTAGAAACTAATCTTATGCATTGCTTAAGGGAGATTTTTCCGGCTCATTTGAACCTCTTCTAATATACTGTCTTTCAATATAATTTTAGAGTTAGTGGCACTATACCTTTTACTCTTCATCAATAACCATACAACTTCTGCCCAAGACCAAATAATCAATTGTTGTGTCCAATGCTTCTGCCAAATAAACAAATGTATCAATTCTTGCTCCATTAATTCCACACTCAATCATCTTTAGCCCCTGGCATGAAATTCCAATCTTTTCTGATAATTTATCCTGTGTTAATCCCTTTGCCTTTCTTAATTCTTTGATTCTTTTTCCACTTTTCATAATATCGTAATAAAACATCTTTTTCCTTTCTGGAAAAACCAGAAAGGTTCGTTGTCTGCACCTGACAATTTAATTACAAAATATAGTTTTCATATGCGAAAATAAAAGAGACGCAAAAGGAAAACCAGTAAAGTAACTCTACTTCTAACTGATTTTTCCCCTGCGTCTCTGGTGCTCCTACAGTTTTCTTTTTTTGTCTTGTAAACTGCATGCCCTTATCAGGTGGGCATATTCAATTTTTTATAATAAACATATCATTACTCACTTGTGATTAATAAAATCCACATTCATAATCATATGCTGAATGGTATGTTTTTTTCTTATGTAATTTGCTTAATTCATTTTTCGCAGCACTGTTCTTTGTCGCTGCTTCTCCGATAGTCTTATATAGTCTTGACTCTCTTAATTTAATTGAGCCTCTTCTATCCGTAAAGCAAACCTGATAGAAACCATTGGCTATATTAACTATTATCACTTCTTTTATGTGCATTCCATTTTCTATGATATACACATGCTCTCCAATGCCATACTTGTAAATCAATTTTTACACCTCACACAAATAGTTTTCCGTTAATCATTCTCTCTGCTACATATTTCTCATCTATCTTTTTAAGTGTTAAAACTCTTTTGCATCTATTGCATTTGATAGACAAGTTTAAAATTCCTGCATAATAGTCAAACATTTTTCTCTTACAGTCTTTGCAACAGAATGATACCTTCATAGAATTGCTCATTCCTTTGTTCACTTCCTTTAATCAGTATTTTTGTTTTTACAATAAATACCTGCTTGATAAGGGAAATAAATCCTGCAGATAATACGCTAGTATTCCGTAGCACTTTCCGTGCCCTAGCTTAGCTGATCTCACACCCCTTTTAAGAATGTAACTAAACTATATCGAAAAAAGCATCATCATTCTATAGCGTATACGCCATATTTCGAAAATTTGTTCGTTTCTATAGTTTTTTACCATTTGTAGCGACCGAAGTATAATATCGGATATTTCTTTTAAAGAATTCCTGCTCCTTTTCAAACTTAATCTGTTCTGCTGTCTTTTCCGTGTACAGCTCATCAACCGTAACTTCCAGACATTTTGCTATTGCAAACAATGTAACTGCAGATGGATCCGACTTTCCAGTTTCAATTCTACTGATTGTGCTTGTTTCAACTCCTATTGCATTGGCTAACTGCGTTTGACTTATGTCTTTCTTATTGCGAAGCTCAGCTATGTTATTTATGTAATGTTTATCCTTCATCTTAAGCATAATTATCACTCCCGTTATGTATAATTTTTACATTTATCAAAAATATATGATAGAGTAGGGTACACGGCCCACTGTTCAAATTATACCTGAACGATTGTCCAATAAACGGGACTTATAAAAATAAAAGACACCATTTAATTGCAATTTAAACTGCTAGTTTTTCCATGCTACTACTTTTGCAAACTAGCAGTTACCTTTGCAAAAGTGTATATTTTAAGTAGTCTTTGTTTGAT
>NZ_DBLZZO010000038.1:18334-21288 GCF_057858645.1 Eubacterium sp. | reverse complement strand
AGCAGTTAATATCATAAAGAAAAACTGTATGATTGGGAAGTGGTTTTTTCTACTTCCCATTTTTTTATTTATTTTTTGCCAACTAAAATTTTACACTAACTATACATACGGTTATCAAATCCAGTTATCTTACGCAATTAACTAATGTAGTTATCTAACATAGTTATCCAGTGTATTTATATAATATGATTATGCATTGTAGTTGTCTGATTTTATCATATACCTAATTATCCAATTCTAAAAAACATCTGCATACATTTAATTAATGAAAAACCGTAGTTCATTTTATTTACACATTCCTCTGATACTATATTTACTTCTCCGATATTCTTTCCTTTTAAGTAATATGAGGCTTTGCCTACTATCTCACCTTTTCTTACCGGTGCCTGAAGGTCTTTCTTGATGCTGATTTTTCTTTTTATTTTCGATAAATCATTATTTTTTGTATCAACATAACTAAAATCAGTTTTTTTAATTTTTAAACTTTCCTTTTTCCCATTGGATATTTTAATATTTCCATTATATTTTTTATTGTCTGTATAAACTTTACAATTTGCAAAACCATAGTTTATAAGTTTTTGGGATATATTAAATCTTTCCTTGTAGTCAGCAGCAGCCATTACTACAGCAATTAATTCCACATTATCTTTCTCAGCAACTGTAGAGACACAATATTTAGCCTTAGAGGTGCTGCCCGTTTTCAAGCCCTTTACATACTTATTTACTTTAAGTAACTTATTTGTATTGGTAAGCATAAATTTTGATTCACCTTTAGCAGTTTTATGAGTAAACATTTCCATCCATATTGTTGAATACTTAAATATTTCCGGGTACTTTGTAATAAGCTCTCTGGACATTGTTGCCACATCTTTTGCTGTAGTATAATGATCATCTGAATCAGTAAGACCGCAGCAGTCTATAAAGTTTGTATTATTCATACCAAGTTTCTTTGCTCTTGTATTCATTTGTTTTACAAATTCTTCCTCACTTCCTGCAATATGTTCTGCCATAGCAACTGAAGCATCATTACCGGAAGCGATGATTATACATTTTATTAAAGTTTCCACATTCTGTTGTTCTCCTTCTTCTAAAAAAACCTGTGACCCACCCATGCTTTTAGCTTTTGCACTTGTTGTAACCATATCCCCTAACTTTATTTTGCCACTATGTATGTAATCAAATATCAAAATCAAAGTCATAATCTTTGTAATACTTGCAGGACTTAATTTTTCATTTTCGTTATTGGATTTAATAATGCTACCTGATTTAGCTTCCATTAAAACATAGGACTTTGCATTATATTCATCCTTTGCAGTATCATTTTCCACATTTGAATTAGCAACATTTTTAGTAATGTTTTTAGACATACTTTTATCATTATTTTGTCCTTTGACCATTGCATTCCCCTGTGTACAATTTAAAGTCAAAGTCATTATTAATATAAACGTAATAATTTTTTTCATAAAAAAACTCCATTACATCTTTATATATTGTAATGGAGTTTTAAAACTTATATGCTATTTTATTTTGTATTTTTAGTTTTTTTCTTGCTATTTTTTTGTTTTTTATTTTTTGATGATGAAACAGCTTTTTTAGAAGAAGTTGTTTCCGGTGCTAATTCATCATCAGTAAATGTATACGGTTCAGTTTTTGACAATACATGATCATCAGAATTTTGCTGGTAAACCGAAATCTGGTCGCCATTTTTCAAATCAGGATAATCGATAGTCAAGGTGTTTTTGTCAACAAATGTTGTTTCCTTCTTTTCACCGTTCACATAAACTTTGCTGTAGTTTGTAAAATATTTTCCGTATACACAAACCTCACCGTCAGAGTTATACATCGGTGTAACCGAACTAACTTTCACTTCATGCAAACCAAGCTGTATATTTGTTGGCTTATAAGGATTCCTACCATTGCTGGCATAATTATCACCATATAGCAGGTCATAAGCAAGATTTTTTAACCCTTCCTGATACGATTTGCTATCATCTTTCTTGTGTTCCTGTGTATATTTATTAATATCACCGGCATTCATGTTCAATCCACCAAGAATCTTTGATTCTAACTGATAAGCTTCAATGTCTTCATTTTTGTAGTAATCATTTTTGAAGTTAGACCAAATTACATACTGTGTCTGATAAACATCCCCATTTACCAAATCTTCTCCACTTAAGCCGAAACTTGGTAGATGGTCACCATACATTACAAGAATTGTGTCTTCATCGAATTCACTTAAAGTCTTAACAAGTTTTCCTATAAACTTATCCATCTGATATGTTTCCATAGCATAATATTGATATTTATTCTTTGTAGCTTCATCAACATCACCACTGACTTTTATAGGATATTTATAGTTACCATCTGTTGGATAGCTTCCATGTCCCTGAACCGATATTGTGTAAATATAATCCTGATCTTTTGTGGAATTAAGAGCTTCCATAATATATTTAGTTAATATTTTGTCTTTAGCCCAGCCCATAGGCGTAAACTTCTTTACATCCATATTTTCAATTGTTGTAAAAGTATCGTAGCCTAAGTTTGCAAATACCTGATTTCTACCATAAAATGTAGCTGTATTATTATGAATGGCATGACACTTATAACCATATTCTTTCAGGTTATAACTAATACTTTCACAGGTAGTATCAACTAATTTTGTTTTAAAAGGGTATTCTCCCGGTCCAAAGAAATCCAAATTAATACCTGTCATTACTTCGAATTCTGTATTTACAGTTCCTGCACCAACAATTGGCACATTAAAATAACCACTTGGATAATTCTTAAGAAGATTTTCAAAATTAGGAACAGGATTCTTTGACAACTTAATATTTTTCATATTGTTCATATCAAAAAATGATTCTAACTGCAAAAATAAAATATTCGGTTTTTTCTTTGCCTTGCTTAATTTGGTTGTATCCTTCTTTTTTACAATCTTTTTAATTTCTTTATTT